>NZ_JBSJQF010000002.1:0-25397 GCF_056636475.1 Yersinia antarctica | reverse complement strand
TTTGATGCACCTTGGACTTGTATCACTTCAATACCGTTGACTGTCTGTGCGCCTATCCCCCCTGCATTGTTAATTTTTACGCGGCTACTGCCTGAAGTATCCCCTTCTACCACTAACTTATCGGTATCCGACGGGTCCCACCCAAGTACCGTAGACATGTAGAGTGTGCCATTATTACCGATATAGTCTCCCGTAATGGTTAACTGACTGTTGTCACCGAAATATACCCCACCCGAGTTCACCAGACTGGCTATCGTCTGGTGAAAACTGTTTAGGCCCAGAACACCGGGTGCATCAACAATATAATTTGAATTGGGACTAAAGGTGTTTTCCGCCCCTGCAGATAAATTACCCGCAATAATATGGGTTATGCCTGAATAGGTGTTGAGTCCGGTAAAAGTGGTACTCCCCTGGTAAATATCAACTTTTCCTGCCCCACTGATAACCGGAGAGAACAGGTAATTTGAGCTGGTGTGGTTAAAACTCAACGTACCGCTCCCAGAGCCAAAGGTAACCGTTGGCGTCTCAATAAAACCTGCCGTAGAGTCTCCCCCAGTACCGATACTCAACAAGCCTACAGCGTTTATGCCACTGGCGATAACCATACCCGTGGCTGACGATACCGTGCCATTATTTGCAACATACAGCGAGCCATCGACTGCGTTGGCGCTGGTCCCTAGCCCAATATTTAATAAACTAACCATCGACCAGAGGGAGCCTTGCCCAGACACTAGAGCAACACTTTTTCCTTCCGAATTGAGTTGAGCAATATTATTTGTAACAGTAGGGTGAGTAGCGATAAGCTTCGCACCGTCTAGCACCATTAAAGATCCGTTACCGAATGTACCCACTGAGACAGTGGCCGCCTCAATAGTAGACCCGGCACCGGAGAGATAAACACTACCGTTACTATTCCTCGATAATGAAGTATTGCCTTGACCTCCCCCAATACGCAAAACTGACGCAATCTTGACGGTGCCACCGTCTGTTACATACAGTTCACCGTAGCCTAGGTGACCTACATTTATCCCCGGTGCAATACCAGTAGTTGATACGGAATTATTAATCAGTGAGGAGCCGGGGCCACGCACAATAACCACTCCTGAGCTCGTGGCACTGTCTCCTATCGTGAGTGGTTTTGTCGCACTGCTGTTAGCTATAGTAACGTTACCGCCATTTTCGATAATCAATGTCCCGAGACCCGCGGCATTACTCGTAATCAACGAGTTGGTATTCAGGCTTGTCCCATCGCCAGTGACGGTTAATGAGCCCGACTGGCTCCCGCCAATGAGCACTGCTGATGTGCCAACCAGGTTGGTATCTACCACAGCGCCATTTCCAATCGTCAATGAGGCAGGGTTATTCACCCCAACCGTAATTTGCCCCTGACTCGTTGATGTATTAATGACATTACCCAGATCATCGAAAACAAGAGGTGCTGACAATCCAGCATTAGACAATAAAGACAGAGAACTCAACCCTAATATTAGTAATGTAGATATCGTTTTCTGTTGAGTTTTTTTCTCTTTCATCATATCAATGCCTTCTAAATTTTAACCTGAGCGTACCATCGGACTGCATGAGGGATTTCATGAGCAAATATACGTGCCACATATGCAACAGAATTATTGCGCAATGCGGGATTTTCTGGATCTACTATAGTATGCAATTCTAGGTTCAGGGGTGTATCCGCGCCCCATTCCCGAACGAAACGCAACAAACCATCATGCGTTATGCAGCGAGTAGATACTCTAAAAATACCTCATTCGGTGAGCTGTATTCCAGAGATTTGCGCCCCCGAGTGTTGAGGATGTGCTCCAGTCTCGCAATATCTTCATCGCTGACGCCATTAAAATCGGTTCCTTTCGGATAAAACCGCCGTATCAGACCGTTGGTATGCTCATTCAACCCCCGCTCCCAGGAATGATAAGGCCGGGCAAAGTAAACCTTTGCGCCCGTTACCTGAGTGATGTCCTTATGTTTCGCAAACTCGGGTCCGTTATCTGCCGTCAGGGTTTTAAACTCACAGAAAGTATTCGCCACGATGTCCCTGAACGCTTCCACGACGCTCTCAGCGCACTTATTGGGGAGTTTACGGATAATGACCTGCTTTGTGGCTTTGTCCACGACCGTCAGCAGGAATGACTTCTGGTCTTTGCCAAAAATCGTATCGATTTCAACATGCCCGGGAACCTGTTTGAGTTCAGCCTCAGCAGGCCTGTGCTCAATGCCAACCCTGTCCGGGATGGGCGTGCGTCCGGGCTCACCCGTATCATAGCGATAGCGTTTACCCCGGTGAGGGAGCTGAAGGTAAAGCTTACCGCCAGCCTGTCTGTCCGAACGGATATAGCGGTAGAGGGTATTTTTGCTGACGGCGATATCAAACTGGATTTTCAGTCTCCCACAGATAACCTCAGGGGAGGTATGTACAGCCAGCGCCTGCCGGAGAAAGTCTTGTGTCTGCTGGCCCAGAGGGACACAGGCATTGTGTGCCGAGGTGGCGCCCCGCCGTTGTCTGGCTAAGGCATCAGCGCGTCTGGAGGAGTAAAGTCCGTTGAAGGCGGGGTCCGTATTACGTCTGAGCTCCCGGCTCAGGGTAGAGCGAGAGACATCCAGTTCTCTGGCAATGCAGGACTGATTAACGCCTTCAGCTTTTCGTTTTTCGATGTAAAAGCGCTCATGCTGAGTCAAATGTTTTCCCTTCATGCAACAGGGTCTCCGACAGGGTCAATACGGCTATTTTATCCGTACCTGACCGGTGGGTCACTTTGTTGCATTTCGTTTGGGAATTGGCGCTCTACCGCTATATCCGTTCGGACAGACAGGCTGGCGGTAAGCTTTACCTTCAGCTCCCTCACCGGGGTAAACGCTATCGCTATGATACGGGTGAGCCCGGACGCACGCCCATCCCGGACAGGGTTGGCATTGAGCACAGGCCTGCTGAGGCTGAACTCAAACAGGTTCCCGGGCATGTTGAAATCGATACGATTTTTGGCAAAGACCAGAAGTCATTCCTGCTGACGGTCGTGGACAAAGCCACAAAGCAGGTCATTATCCGTAAACTCCCCAATAAGTGCGCTGAGAGCGTCGTGGAAGCGTTCAGGGACATCGTGGCGAATACTTTCTGCGAGTTTAAAACCCTGACGGCAGATAACGGACCCGAGTTTGCGAAACATAAGGACATCACTCAGGTAACGGGCGCAAAGGTTTACTTTGCCCGGCCTTATCATTCCTGGGAGCGGGGGTTGAATGAGCATACCAACGGTCTGATACGGCGGTTTTATCCGAAAGGAACCGATTTTAATGGCGTCAGCGATGAAGATATTGCGAGACTGGAGCACATCCTCAACACTCGGGGGCGCAAATCTCTGGAATACAGCTCACCGAATGAGGTATTTTTAGAGTATCTACTCGCTGCATAACGCATGATGGTTTGTTGCGTTTCGTTCGGGAATGGGGCAAAGGCTGGAGCCTCGATCACCATCTGGATAACCAACGGGTACACCTGACGCTGGCACAAAAAGGTGCGACGGACTGGATTAACGGCGACCGTAACACCTTTTTAAATCAGTTTAAGGTGAAGCACCGGCCTGACGGGTTAATTACGCTGCCAAATGGCAAACGGATCGCCATTGAAACTGAACGTAGCTTAAAAACGAAAGCACGCTATCAGCAAATTATCGCCAGTCACCTGAGAGCGCGAACGGGAAACCTCTGGTTTTTCGTTTTCTACATTGTGCCGGATGAGCAAAAGAAACGGGCATTAATGCTGCTGTTCGACACGATAAAGCAGGTTATCGAAAACAGCCAACATGTCACGCTGGAAGCGAAGCACCGTAACGTATTCCGCTTTTATACAATGGATGAACTAAAAGCCCTGGAGTTAACAACCGATGCTTAAAATTACTCTCCCTGCCCTTCTCCTGGTTGTTTTCCCGGCCTTTGCCGCCCCCATCGTCAGCGTCGGTTTTTCTCCGTCACATACCGCGCTGCAAAACGTTCTGTCGGTGGTCAATGACGCCTCAACGTCACTTGATGTTGAGGCGTATAGCTTCACCAGTAAGCCCATCGCGACGGCCATTATTGCCGCGAAAAAAAGAGGGGTTAGTGTCCGGGTTGTCGCCGATGAGAAAGCGAACAGTGACCGCTATTCAGCGGTCACTTACCTGGCAAATAATCATGTTCCGGTGCGTCTTAACAGTCGTTACTCCATCATGCACAACAAAGTGATGATCGCAGATGGCAGCACAGTACAAACAGGGTCATTTAATTACACGGCCAGCGCAGACAGCCGCAACGCAGAAAACAGCATAGTGTTAAGAGACGTTCCGCAGATTGCGGCACAGTATGAGAAAGAATTTAATCGGTTATGGGCAGAAAGCAAAGTTTTAGCACCGGCCTATTAAATACAGGCAACTTTTCCCGGCACTTACTCCCTACCCTCCGCATTGTCCACATACCCACAATCGACCCCTACCGGCTTGCCCCGCCGGTAGAGGCGCTCCCGTTCGCGGGGGCGGCTTGTTGGCCTCCCCGCTTCACTGGCTTCTCTCATGTGGATATGTGGGCAATGCTCTCTCCCGTTATCCCTCAAAAAACCATCAGATAACGTTGCGCTAAAGCCCTACTCCGACTCTATTTTTTCTTCATTCGTTCAAGTTTTTCGGCAACAGCATCAAGGAAAAAATCATTGGCAGAGAGCCGATAAGCCCCCTTCTTTTTAAGTTCCACAATGTCCTCTAGGTGGGCACATGGAATCCCGCGGATTAATTTATTTTTCTTACCGTCATCGATAGGGGCCACCTGCTCATGGAGTAAGGCGCTCTTTCCTAACACATTCAAATCAAATGCTTTTTTTACCATAACAACATAACTCCTAAAGCAGTAATGATATCAACTAGATATATGATTGATATCAAATAGATATCTTAATAACATCTAACTACAACCCTAAAATAGCCTTTATTTCATCAGTGAGTTTCCTGACTTCTTTTCCTGCTTCGGAATGGTAAGTCCCTACAGATGAAGTAACTCCAGCGCCACGCTCCGCCATAATATTGGCGTAGATAGAACGATTCGACAGACGAGAATTCAGCATGACGAGGTGATCCAGTTCCCCAATAGCTTTTCCAATCGCTTCAAAGTTTCGACGGGCGGGATGAGTCCTTGTCATCAGTACATGAGCGACAATCTTTACTCCGGTAATACTAGATATGCTGGCAAGCGTCCGGTTAAAACCAGCTAGCCCGAGCTGCTCGGTAATATCATCATTTGCCGGGGTTATAACCAAATCAGCCAGAGCAATAGCAACGCGAGTCATTTCCGAATCAAATCCGCCGCAGTCAATCAACAGAGGCCCTGCCTTATCATTTAGATCAATAGCAGCAGAAAGCTGCTCTTTGCTGACTACATCAATGAGATCCCATCTCCGATCATCCGGTCTAAGTGAATTGATAACAGATAACCCTTTATGTATATCAATATCAGCAATCCGCCGAATCTCCATCGAATCAGCCAGTTGCGTAGCTGTTGTGGTCTTCCCTGTGCCACCTTTGCTATGGGCTATAGCGATTGTATAAGACATACACCCTCCTGATATCTATAAGATACCATGATGATATCATGAAGATATCTAAAAGATATCAAAATTAATTACTTTTGTTCGGCTTCGAAAAATAAATTTTGGTACCGTGTCCGTGCTTTTTTACTCTTTTTTGGATTTAATTCGGAGGATGGTTTGACGAGTAGTGTTAAATTCGCGTGCCAAAGAGGCCACGGTGGCTCCAGAGATAATCTTGACCCTAACGTATTGCTGTTGCTCCAAACTCAGCGTAGGAGGCCTCCCAAAGCGTTTCCCGGCAGCTTTTGCCCTGGCGATCCCTGAATGCGTGCGTTCAATCAGTAAATCACGCTCAAATTCCGCAACCGCAGCAATCACCTGCATCGTCATTTTTCCTGCTGGGCTGGTGAGGTCAACCCCGCCCAGTGCCAAACAATGAACCCTGATATCAGATTTCGCCAGCAGCTCCACCGTGGCTCTTACGTCCATCGCATTGCGCCCTAGACGATCGAGCTTGGTGACCACCAGAATGTCACCGGCTTCCATCCGGTCGAGCAGGCGGGTAAATCCAGGACGTTCTTTGGCTGCCACCGAACCACTTACGCTTTCGTCGATGAAACGCCTAGGCTGGACAGCAAAACCGGCAGCTTCAATTTCTCGCCGCTGGTTTTCAGTGGTTTGATCAATGGTGGAAACCCGGCTGTAGGCAAAAACGCGTGACATAGTAAAAATCCGTACGAAATGGGTGTACGAATAATAACGCGGGTACGGAATGAAAAACCATCACTTTCGGACAGGGTAAATAAGCAGTGTACTGAACCGAACGATTTCGTACATAGAAAAGCTACATCACTGTAGAGCAGTATTTCCCTTACTCGGGTTGTAAGTGGGAATACGCCAAAAAATTTTACTGAATAATATCCATTACTCAAATCCCACCGCTCGCCGCAAGGCTAGATTAGCGAACGCAGTGAGTCTGTCTTGCCGAGGAAGCGGAATATCGTCTGTTGTTGCATGTTGACACTGTCACACTGTGGTGAAAAAAACGCGCTCTCACGAAATTAAAGTTATCCACAGCCTCAACCTTTACCGCACGTACGCGAAGATTAAAAGAGTATTATTTTTTTTGATTAAAAGAGTATTAGTGAAAAACCATACAGTATTTTAAATCAATTAAATCAGTTATTTAATTTGTTATTTTTGGTTTGTTGGTATCCGCAACCCCGATAGTTGGTATCCGCAACCCCGATAAATTTCATCATTGGACATATTGGACATATTGGACATATTGGACATTTATGATAATATATGTTCTACGGTGATCAATTCAGGAGGTTATGGTGACTAGTCGCCGAGGTTATAAATCGGAAGCATTACTTCCTTTGCGTAAGGAGATTACTGAATTAAGGATAAAGGGGTTTTCTTATCAAGAAATATCTAACTACTTGAATGGTAAAGGAATAGATGTTAGCTATAAAACGATTTCTAGATTTTTGAAAAATTAATATCAGCCCCGCCACGACCAAGTTTTAGGGCTGAAACCAACAAAAAAAGGATCAAGCATGTCGGCACTGTCTATTGTAATGCTTTGTGAAAAGCTTCGCAAAGGTGAACCCGTTCGTATCCCTGCCATGTCCGCCATACAATTTGCGGATTTTCTAAATGTGTTGGCCTATTTCAAGGAACCCGCGCATGTCTGATTTACCTATAAAACTTAAAGCGCGGATTGATGCAATTATCGCAAAAAGTTCGGTTTCTTTAGAAAAAGATAATTCAGAAGAAATGTTAGAAACTTTGCCTGATGGTGATGTGAAATCGAACTGTACATTACCCATAATTTCTGAGCATAAACGCATTGTACCTAATGCTATTTTGCGGTCTTCGTTGTTTGGTGTCGTAGGCAAGGGGCATAGAAAGTACGAACGGAATGTATTGAAAGCAACTGTGCAAGGTTTGACAGTGAAGTTCACTGGAGAGCAGTGCCCCATTCCCGAACGAAACGCAACAAACCATCATGCGTTATGCAGCGAGTAGATACTCTAAAAATACCTCATTCGGTGAGCTGTATTCCAGAGATTTGCGCCCCCGAGTGTTGAGGATGTGCTCCAGTCTCGCAATATCTTCATCGCTGACGCCATTAAAATCGGTTCCTTTCGGATAAAACCGCCGTATCAGACCGTTGGTATGCTCATTCAACCCCCGCTCCCAGGAATGATAAGGCCGGGCAAAGTAAACCTTTGCGCCCGTTACCTGAGTGATGTCCTTATGTTTCGCAAACTCGGGTCCGTTATCTGCCGTCAGGGTTTTAAACTCGCAGAAAGTATTCGCCACGATGTCCCTGAACGCTTCCACGACGCTCTCAGCGCACTTATTGGGGAGTTTACGGATAATGACCTGCTTTGTGGCTTTGTCCACGACCGTCAGCAGGAATGACTTCTGGTCTTTGCCAAAAATCGTATCGATTTCAACATGCCCGGGAACCTGTTTGAGTTCAGCCTCAGCAGGCCTGTGCTCAATGCCAACCCTGTCCGGGATGGGCGTGCGTCCGGGCTCACCCGTATCATAGCGATAGCGTTTACCCCGGTGAGGGAGCTGAAGGTAAAGCTTACCGCCAGCCTGTCTGTCCGAACGGATATAGCGGTAGAGGGTATTTTTGCTGACGGCGATATCAAACTGGATTTTCAGTCTCCCACAGATAACCTCAGGGGAGGTATGTACAGCCAGCGCCTGCCGGAGAAAGTCTTGTGTCTGCTGGCCCAGAGGGACACAGGCATTGTGTGCCGAGGTGGCGCCCCGCCGTTGTCTGGCTAAGGCATCAGCGCGTCTGGAGGAGTAAAGTCCGTTGAAAGCGGGGTCCGTATTACGCCTGAGCTCCCGGCTCAGGGTAGAGCGAGAGACATCCAGTTCTCTGGCAATGCAGGACTGATTAACGCCTTCAGCTTTTCGTTTTTCGATGTAAAAGCGCTCATGCTGAGTCAAATGTTTTCCCTTCATGCAACAGGGTCTCCGACAGGGTCAATACGGCTATTTTATCCGTACCTGACCGGTGGGTCACTTTGTTGCATTTCGTTTGGGAATTGGCGCATACCTTCTCTTGGCGTCAACGAGGGGTAGATATTCCTCATCAACATGACAACTTGTTCTGGTTGATACGATTTAAAGCAGGTAGGATCGTGCGCAGCCATTGCAGCCTCTCTCATAGGTTGTTGTGGTGAGCAGGTTGAAGGAGCTTGAGACCTCCTTCAACCTGCGCTAAAAGGTTTTTATTTCTTCACGTTTACCAAGTCATTTTCATCAATCCAGCACTCCCAGCCCGTGGCAGCGGCAAGATCGGTTAGGGATTTTTTTAATTTAAATTTAAACATTCGCAACTCTCCAGTATCACTACCGCAAAGTTTCTTTATGGTTTCAACCTTGTAGGGAAAAGGCTTTGAGTGGCTACTATAAAATCCGTGCAACCATTGAGATAGCTGCTTGCCTTTAAGAGTCATTCGCTCTTCTAGTGACAAACCAGTCCAAGCCTCCTCCGAGAAAAAGGCGGCAATTTTGGGGTTTAATGCAATAACAACCTCGCCCGTTTTTTCATCGCGGTACTTTTCGTTTAACAAATGCCCTGTGTAGAAAAAACGACCATCACCTATCTCAATCGCACACGCTGTTAAGCGTAGTAATACCTCTTGCAACCATTCGTACTGAGTTTTCCCAGAGTCACGGCCTATCGACTTCAGCAAATCGTAGATGGAAAACCGTATCAACTCGCCTAACGGCTGTTTGGCACAGCGGCGTACACATTCGAGATACACGTCGAGATCCGTTTGGTCTAGCTGCTGACCTGTGAACTTAACCGTCACCCCTTGAACAGTGGCTTTTAGCACGTTCTGTTCGTACTTTCTGTGTCCTTTTCTTATCACGCCAAACAACGAAGAACGCAAAATAGCATTAGGGATAGCGCGTTTCTGCTCAGACACAGCAGGCAGTTCATCCCGCTCCCGCTCAACTGCAAAATCTTCAGCGGAGGATTCATCCGATGATATTTCACGTTTTTTTGCCAGCATTGCATCGATTCGGATTTGCAGTTTTGTAGGTAAATCAGACATGTGTTGTCACCTTTAAATAAGCCAACACATTCAGAAAGTCAGAAAATTGAGGAGCAGACATTGCAGGAATGCGGGTAGGTTCGCCTTTGCGAAGTTTTTCACAAAGCATTACAATGGACAGTGCCGACATATTTTTATCCTTCTAGTTGGTCAGCCCCGAAATCTTGCCGGACGCAGGGGCTGTTATTTATTGATTTTTTAAAATGAAACGGTTTACCGTTACTGATGTAACATTCACACCTTTCTTTTCAAGCCATTCTTTGATTTGCCTGTAGGAATACCCTTCTTCTCTCAAAGTTAAAATATCCCCTCGAAATTGCTCTAATTGATTTCTTTTAAATCCACTTGGTTTTTCCATCTCTAGATAATCCGATATGCAGCTAGATGACATAAACATAACACACCATAACATTAATACAATAGTACATTAAAACAATCTATATATCGGCATAGCAGTAACGCTCTATCGGCATAGCAGTAACGCTCTATCGGCATAGCAGTAACGCTCTATCGGCATAGCAGTAACGCTCTATCGGCATAGCAGTAACGCTCTATCGGCATAGCAGTAACGCTCTATCGGGGATTTTATAGTGTAATCATTTGATTTAAAATGAAATAAATCTTGATAGAGAATTAACTAATACCTTTTTAATCAAAAGAAATAATACTCTTTTAATCTTCGCGTGCATGCGATAGAAGTTGAGGCTGTGGATAACTCAAAATCCCCAAGAGGGGAACCTGCACCCATAGAGTGCGCCAATTCCCAAACGAAATGCAACAAAGTGACCCACCGGTCAGGTACGGATAAAATAGCCGTATTGACCCTGTCGGAGACCCTGTTGCATGAAGGGAAAACATTTGACTCAGCATGAGCGCTTTTACATCGAAAAACGAAAAGCTGAAGGCGTTAATCAGTCCTGCATTGCCAGAGAGCTCGGCGTCTCTCGCTCTACCCTGAGCCGGGAGCTCAGACGTAATACGGACCCCGCCTTCAACGGACTTTACTCCTCCAGACGCGCTGATGCCTTAGCCAGACAACGGCGGGGCGCCACCTCGGCACACAATGCCTGTGTCCCTCTGGGCCAGCAGACACAAGACTTTCTCCGGCAGGCGCTGGCTGTACATACCTCCCCTGAGGTTATCTGTGGGAGACTGAAAATCCAGTTTGATATCGCCGTCAGCAAAAATACCCTCTACCGCTATATCCGTTCGGACAGACAGGCTGGCGGTAAGCTTTACCTTCAGCTCCCTCACCGGGGTAAACGCTATCGCTATGATACGGGTGAGCCCGGACGCACGCCCATCCCGGACAGGGTTGGCATTGAGCACAGGCCTGCTGAGGCTGAACTCAAACAGGTTCCCGGGCATGTTGAAATCGATACGATTTTTGGCAAAGACCAGAAGTCATTCCTGCTGACGGTCGTGGACAAAGCCACAAAGCAGGTCATTATCCGTAAACTCCCCAATAAGTGCGCTGAGAGCGTCGTGGAAGCGTTCAGGGACATCGTGGCGAATACTTTCTGCGAGTTTAAAACCCTGACGGCAGATAACGGACCCGAGTTTGCGAAACATAAGGACATCACTCAGGTAACGGGCGCAAAGGTTTACTTTGCCCGGCCTTATCATTCCTGGGAGCGGGGGTTGAATGAGCATACCAACGGTCTGATACGGCGGTTTTATCCGAAAGGAACCGATTTTAATGGCGTCAGCGATGAAGATATTGCGAGACTGGAGCACATCCTCAACACTCGGGGGCGCAAATCTCTGGAATACAGCTCACCGAATGAGGTATTTTTAGAGTATCTACTCGCTGCATAACGCATGATGGTTTGTTGCGTTTCGTTCGGGAATGGGGCTATGGTTGTCAGCTGTAAATTTATTGGTAGCGTCAGTGGTTCCTCTGGCTGGGGAAATCTTGCCGCATCAACAGGGATTCGTAACGCAAAGAATGAAGCAAGATCTCAGGCGGCTAGGCTGGGAGCCACTCACGTTGTCTGGCTATCTGTCTTGGGCGGTTTTAGTCCAAACGTATCTGGAAATGCCTACAGCTGCAAAGCTACGCATCGTTAATGATTTCTATATTGTAAGGTAACAAAACATGAGTGATACCCAGCTGTTGGTCCTTGCGTTTTCAGTGATTTGGCTCGTTGAGTTTTATTTGTTCGGAATGCAAAGGGCTTCGCTTCTAATTTCGCGCGACAGTAACGTAGATTATAAGTCTGTTGGAGTTCATCTTTTGCCAACTTGGCACCCAGTTACCTGGGCTGTTCGCATTGCAAAATATGTAGTTCTTGCCGTGCTTTTTATCATGGAGGGCTGGCAAGTTGGGTTGGGGTTCTTTGTCATAAGCTTTGTACTGTCTGTCGTTATTCCCATTCCATATCGTTTGCTCTATTCAAGAGTTTTTCAGCGCAGCGCTACCCGTATTGAAAAGCAAGATCCCGAGGCAGGAGAGTTAATTCGTAGCATGTTACAGAGTAGTGGGTTTGCAGCATGACCCACTCTAAGGTGATGGTAGGTAGTGATTAAACTCATGCATAGAAACTAATCGCCAATTCCCAAACGAAATGCAACAAACCATCATGCGTTATGCAGCGAGTAGATACTCTAAAAATACCTCATTCGGTGAGCTGTATTCCAGAGATTTGCGCCCCCGAGTGTTGAGGATGTGCTCCAGTCTCGCAATATCTTCATCGCTGACGCCATTAAAATCGGTTCCTTTCGGATAAAACCGCCGTATCAGACCGTTGGTATGCTCATTCAACCCCCGCTCCCAGGAATGATAAGGCCGGGCAAAGTAAACCTTTGCGCCCGTTACCTGAGTGATGTCCTTATGTTTCGCAAACTCGGGTCCGTTATCTGCCGTCAGGGTTTTAAACTCGCAGAAAGTATTCGCCACGATGTCCCTGAACGCTTCCACGACGCTCTCAGCGCACTTATTGGGGAGTTTACGGATAATGACCTGCTTTGTGGCTTTGTCCACGACCGTCAGCAGGAATGACTTCTGGTCTTTGCCAAAAATCGTATCGATTTCAACATGCCCGGGAACCTGTTTGAGTTCAGCCTCAGCAGGCCTGTGCTCAATGCCAACCCTGTCCGGGATGGGCGTGCGTCCGGGCTCACCCGTATCATAGCGATAGCGTTTACCCCGGTGAGGGAGCTGAAGGTAAAGCTTACCGCCAGCCTGTCTGTCCGAACGGATATAGCGGTAGAGGGTATTTTTGCTGACGGCGATATCAAACTGGATTTTCAGTCTCCCACAGATAACCTCAGGGGAGGTATGTACAGCCAGCGCCTGCCGGAGAAAGTCTTGTGTCTGCTGGCCCAGAGGGACACAGGCATTGTGTGCCGAGGTGGCGCCCCGCCGTTGTCTGGCTAAGGCATCAGCGCGTCTGGAGGAGTAAAGTCCGTTGAAGGCGGGGTCCGTATTACGCCTGAGCTCCCGGCTCAGGGTAGAGCGAGAGACATCCAGTTCTCTGGCAATGCAGGACTGATTAACGCCTTCAGCTTTTCGTTTTTCGATGTAAAAGCGCTCATGCTGAGTCAAATGTTTTCCCTTCATGCAACAGGGTCTCCGACAGGGTCAATACGGCTATTTTATCCGTACCTGACCGGTGGGTCACTTTGTTGCATTTCGTTTGGGAATTGGCGCCTGCGGGTAGCGGCGGTGATACAGTCCACCGCCCCCCAGTTTCTGAGTGTACTGATACTGATTTTTTGTTGAGACGGATGAGCACGCCGGTCACGTCTTGACCGTCATTGTTGATGAAGCGCACCACGTCCCCCAGCCGAAACTGCGTCATGTCCTGTTGTGCACGTTGTAGTTGCAGGATGCGCAGTCGCTCGACAACAAACTGATTCAGTACGTGCAGTTCGCTTTCGTTCAGCGTGTTGACCAGCTCCTGAATATTGCGTGGTTTTTGTGTTGGTTTGCCGCCTGTTTTTGGGTCGCGTGACATGTATTTTCTTCCGTCAGGGTTCATTTTAGGTCTGAAACTCTATCACGGGGACTTTGGTGCATAACCATTCATACGCTAAAAACGCGCGTATGCGATTTTGGGGCGTTTTTGGGGTGAAAGAGATAGATTTATGTGCCGTTGGTAACGGAATGGCACTGAGGGCTGTTGAGGCGGTGCGGGAAACAGATGTTATGGTAAATCCTGCTGTGTCGCGGACATAAAAAAACCACCTTCGGTTAGGTGGTTTTTTTATGTCTTGAGGGGGCAGAACGGCCACACTCAGCGGCCAGTTCCGGCTGTTCCCTCAGCGACCATTCTTATTTGGTCAGTTTAGCGGTCATATAGACACCGTTATTGAACTGAGCGCTAGTGATTTTGTATGACGCACCCTGTTCAGCTGCCTGTGCTGCAATTTTAGCTTCTGCGCTATCAAGAGTGGAAGCTTTAGCACTGACGCTCTGAGCAAAAGCACCGAAAGACATCATGGAGATGGCAGTAACAGCAACTAAAGTTTTGATGGATTTCATGGTCGTATTCCTTAAGTCATTTTGTTTGGGTTAGGGCGTTTATTCCCTGAAGTGATAAATGATATGACGACCATGAGATGATTAAAATCGAAAAGATTTGCGTATTTAATTCAAATAAAATGAACGTTAATGGCGAGCGCAAGTGCAGTGCAGAGAGCGGGTGTTATGGTAAATGTGAAGACTTTTGGAGATCTAATAGAGTGTCTCGTAGGTTTTCTAGCCCTGATTTAATTTCATCCGTCACTTTGTTGTGTAATAACTCAGTATTGATGTACTCGATAACGCTCGGTCTATGTTTTTCGGGGATGCAAGATGGTGCTGTTTCAATCAATTCTTCATCAAGGAGATAGGTATCAGCGGCTGATATGTCTCCACCACTATAAAGAATGTGTAGTGAGAATTTTGTCTGTTTCATAATAGGTCGCCAATTCCCAAACGAAATGCAACAAAGTGACCCACCGGTCAGGTACGGATAAAATAGCCGTATTGACCCTGTCGGAGCCCCATTCCCGAACGAAACGCAACAAACCATCATGCGTTATGCAGCGAGTAGATACTCTAAAAATACCTCATTCGGTGAGCTGTATTCCAGAGATTTGCGCCCCCGAGTGTTGAGGATGTGCTCCAGTCTCGCAATATCTTCATCGCTGACGCCATTAAAATCGGTTCCTTTCGGATAAAACCGCCGTATCAGACCGTTGGTATGCTCATTCAACCCCCGCTCCCAGGAATGATAAGGCCGGGCAAAGTAAACCTTTGCGCCCGTTACCTGAGTGATGTCCTTATGTTTCGCAAACTCGGGTCCGTTATCTGCCGTCAGGGTTTTAAACTCGCAGAAAGTATTCGCCACGATGTCCCTGAACGCTTCCACGACGCTCTCAGCGCACTTATTGGGGAGTTTACGGATAATGACCTGCTTTGTGGCTTTGTCCACGACCGTCAGCAGGAATGACTTCTGGTCTTTGCCAAAAATCGTATCGATTTCAACATGCCCGGGAACCTGTTTGAGTTCAGCCTCAGCAGGCCTGTGCTTGAAGTGGAATACTGAATTTGGCCATTTGAAAAGAACTGCTATTGTCAGTTCATCAACCAAACAGGTGGCATAATGACCAACAAATTTAGTCCTGAATTCAAACGTGAATGTGCGCAACTGGTCCTACTGCATAATTACACACAACCGGAAGCGGCTAAGGCGATGAATGTCAGTATCTCTGCGCTGAAGCGATGGATTTATCAGATCCGCGATGAAACCAACGGGAAAACACCGAAAGCATCCGCCATAACCCCAGAGCATATCGAAATACAGGCGCTTAAGAAAAGGTTACAACGTGTTGAAATGGAAAACGATATTCTAAAAAAGGCTACCGCGCTCTTGATGTCAGACTCCCTGAACAATTCTCGTTAGTTGAGAAACTCAGGACGCGCTTTCCTGTTCGGGAATGGGGCGGGGCGCAAATCTCTGGAATACAGCTCACCGAATGAGGTATTTTTAGAGTATCTACTCGCTGCATAACGCATGATGGTTTGTTGCGTTTCGTTCGGGAATGGGGCATTTCTTCGAGATATTCTCTCGTTTTTTTCGCGATTAAATGTAGATTAAGAGAATCTAATCGGCAAAGTCACGCCATGATTAACTGTTGTGTAAGAGCTTTCCTACACCAAGTCAGCTTGCAGTCTTATATACAAGGAATATCTTAAAACGTTTAATAGACGCATAAATTCTGAATTCATATTTTTGTTCTGGGTCAGCCAAATAAAAATGAATTCAACTCCCAGGCACCAGGCCTATTAACGTTTGGGTATCGCAACGCGATAAACATAATATCAGGATTATTTAAATGAAAAAGCAACTGGCTAAAATTACTGTACTGTCTTCTTTGATTTTTGGTATTAATGCTGCCAATGCAGAAGCACCGACTGCAGAATTAAAAGTAATAGGCACGTTGACTGTGCCAAGCTGTACCATTACTCCTCCGGATGAAGGTGTTTACGATTTTGGTAACCTGTCTTCATCTTTAGTTAAATCAGGTACTGCGACTACGGCTCTGACGCCGATGACTAAAACCTGGACAATAAGCTGTGATGCAGAAACTTACCTGAACTTTACACCGGTAGATAACCGCACTGCATCTGCCAGTGTTGCGGGAACAACTAACTTCGGTATGGGTAACGTGAATAACACCGGCAAAATCGGTTATTATACTGCACAAATGAAGAGTGCCACTGTCGATGGTAAAGTATCTAACGTCTTCTCATCCGCGACCTCAACCTTTGCTGTAGCAACAACTGCTCCGCTGACAACAGGTCTGCGTACCGGTTGGTCATCTGCTGCTAACACCCAGAGCACCGGTAAAGTATTTACTGCTGATATTACGGTTAGCCCGATTTTGGCTGGTACCACGACGATGGGTGGCCCGATCACTGAAGATGCAGAAATCGATGGCTCAATGACAATGAACTTCTCATTTGGTATTTAATGATTATGAAAAGCTTGATAATAAAATCTGCCATTTTATCTTCTTTGTTATTAGGCGTTGCCGCTCATGCCGCAGCCCCTACTGCTGAATTGAAGGTTAAAGGGAATCTGGGTATCCCAACCTGTACCATCAATGCCCCGGATGGCGGTGTTTACGATTTTGGTGAGATTCCATCAAGCCGGATAAAAAATGGTACAGCAGTAATATCATCGGGGTCGATCACCAAAACTTGGACAGTCACTTGTGATAGCGTGACGTACCTGAGTTTAAACGCGATTGATAACCGCAAAGCTTCTGTTAGTGATAACACCGACATTCGCAATTTCGGTTTGGGCTTTGTGAATGGCAGCGGAAAACTGGGTTTTTATAAAACCACGATGAGTAAGGCTACTGTCGATGGCGTGAGCAGTTTACTCTATTTTATTGACGCTAATAACATACTGCAGGGCGGACATGCTTTTGAGGTGCTAACCAATAATGTCCGCTTTGGTTGGTCTGAAAATGCGACGACAGCAAAAGCAGGTAAAGTATTCAGTGCCGATTTTACGGTAATACCGACATGGGCAGGATCAACTACCATGGGCGGGGCCATCACTGAAAATATCAATATCGATGGTTCTGCGACTATGAATTTTTCTTTTGGTATTTAATTCATAAAAATCCTATACATCAGGTTGTTTTCGATTTTTAATAGCCTGGTGTACTTTTTATTGCATAAAGCAATATTGTCTATTAATTCACTCATTTTCCTTGTTTTAGGACACCATTGTGTTTGCGCGTTGTGTTGCGTTTTCATTTACAGCATTCCTCTTGTCTCTCTTCCCTGTAGCGGTTTTCTCCGCAACAAAAGAGGGCGCGGTAGCATTTGACATAAAAACACTGGAAGGTTTGGGATATTCGGCGGAATTAGCGGATTTTTTCAGCAATAAAGATAAATTTTTACCCGGTCAACATGATGTCACTATCATTGTGAATGCCAATAAAACCTATCATATTGAAGCTACCTTCGACAGTGAAGGGAATTTATGTGTAGACAGAAAGTTATTAATTGCATTGAAGTTACGTCACAAAGATAGCGGCGACAGTTGTGAAGACATTGAAGCCTTGTGGCCTGGTGTGGCTATAAAACTATTTCCCGGCCAATTCCGGGTTGAAATGACGTTGCCCCAAGAGGCATTTGATCCTGAGATGGAAGGCAGTGATTACCAAAGTGGCGGTCATGCATTATTATTGAACTATAATCTGTTCGGCCAGCGAATTGAGAGCAATGGCGATAACCTTAATTTATTCCAAGGACAGTTTCAGCCGGGGATTAACTTTAATAACTGGGTACTGCGTAACCGGGGATCCTATACCTATAATCAAGGGGTAGGCCATTATGATAATCAGGAAACCTACGCATTACGCGCAGTGGAATCATTGAAATCAGTGGTGCAGTTAGGTGAGTTTGGTTTAGTCGGTGACACCTATTCCGGCTTGCCGATCGCTGGTGCCCAGATATATTCCGATAATGCTCAACTGAATAATACACAGTTGGTGGTGCCCATTGAAGGCATTGCCAATACCAACGCAACTATTGAGATTCGCCAGCGCGGACGAGTTATTTACCGCACCGTTGTACCTCCTGGCCCATTTTCGTTATCCAATATCAGTAACTTTTCCAGTGGCGTGGTGACGGATGTTGATGTTATTGAAGAAGATGGTACCCAGCAGCATTTTACCGTATCGAATGCGCTGGATCCTAACTTTGAACAGCAGGCGACGACCTACCAATTGGGATTAGGCCGTTATCGCGATAGTCTGAATGACAGTGAGAGCAAGTCACCACTATTGGCATCGGGTGAGATGTCTTTTAACCCGATGAGCGCATTGCGTATGACTTCTGCCGGGCTGCTTTCCCCTGATTATCAAAATATCAATGTACAAAATCTTTATAGTGGGCTGGAGAATGCCTGGTTTTCGGCAGCGGCAAGTTACTCTAATACTAAAAATGTCGGGCAGGGTTACCAGCTCACCTTACAAAATCAGGTCGCAATTAACGGAAATCTGAGCGCTTCATTGTCGACAGTATATGACTCATCGAGTTATTGGTCGCCGGATAGCGCCCTGAGCAGTGGCAATAATCTGAATGACTTGAAGTACGGTAAACTGAAGAATTCAACGTCGGCAGCGATGACGTGGGCGCATCCTCGTTGGGGCGCTTTTTCCTATGTTTTGTCTAATAATATGTATTATCAGGCGGCTGATAGTGTTTCTCACACATTCTCAGCAAGCGAACAATTTGGCCGGGTGACCACGACGCTAAGTTTTCAATCCACTTCGCAGGGACAAAATGCGTTATATGTGGGTATCACTTTGCCATTGGGTAACGGTTCACTCAGTGGTCGGATGCAGCGTAATAATGGCAATATGACCTTAGGCAGCACCTATCAAGGTCGCTGGGGAGACAACAAAGGTTACCAGGTAGGCATAACTGGCAGTGATAGCCAGCGGCGTATTAATGGGGCGGTGAATATGAACTCGGCGTATACACAACTGGCGGGTGGGGTTTCTCAGGCAACCAACAATAGCCGCTCAGCGTATGTTTCTGCTAATGGTTCAATGGCTTATGCCAATAGCACTTTTGCCACTTCTTCGTCAGCAATTGGTGATACTTTTGCAGTAGTGAATATACCGAGTCAGTCTAATTTGCGTATTTCGTCACCGAGTAGTGGAACATCGATTACCGATTATGCAGGGACGGCATTATTGCCATCAGTGATGCCTTATACGGCATCAAAAGCACAAATAAGTACTAAAACATTGCCACTGAATATTCGCCTTAACAGTACCAGTGCCGATTTGAAGATGACTCGTGGCACTGTCGTTACCCGTAATTTTGAAGCAACAGAAACTCGCCAGTTATTGCTAAGTATTCGTGATAGTAACGGTGAAATGTTACCGGTAGGGGCTAATGTGCTTGATGAAAAAGGTAATTTCCTGGGAACCATTATTGGCGATGGTAACTTTATGTTGGAAAACAAAGCAATTGGTACAACGTTACGTGTTAAGGCTACCAATAGTAATGAATGTGTGGTGAGTTATGTTGAACCGGAGAAGTTTGACCCGGATGCATTATATGAAGTTGCTGACGCTGTATGTCATTGATTTATTAAATTGTCGAGCAAGCAGATACTCAGTGAATATTTTTTAGACATAGGATTTATTATGAAAAATACGATGGTTAGTTATGGCAGTGTGAGAGTAATGGCTGCTCCTACTCCTATTCTCAAACGTGTTAAATCGTTTTTTATGTTCAATTTACTGGTGTTGTTAAGCTGCTGGAGTTTGGCATCTAATGCATCTTTCAAATTAGAAAGCACCACGGTCATGTTGAAAGAAAGTGATGGTCGCACCAGTTTCACTATTGAAAACACCTCGGCGAACCCGATATTGCTGGTGACCAAGTTGGTTGACTTAGATGGTAAAAATCTGAGTAAGCAAATTTTGATTTCTCCACCGGTAACGCGTATTGATGCTGGGCAAAGTCAGCAGGTTAACTTTGTATTGAAGAAAGGCACAACACTGGATTCAGAAGTATTATTAAAAGCTTCATTTGAAGGGGTTGAACAGGTACCAGGTAATGCGACAGTGATGCCAATTCGCCAAGAAATTGGTTTTCTCATTCAGCCAAATGATGTGCCACAGATTAAAACCCCTTGGCAGGAATTGGTTATCTCTACATCCGGTAACAACTTGATTATTAATAATCCGAGCAAACATGTCGTTCGCCTTGGCCCACAGGTAATTTTAGTGCCGAGCAATGAAGCTGTTCCCTTGGGCAGCCATTATATTATGCCGGGTGCCACCAAACAATTTGCGATTAAGTCGTCACCTACATCAGTTAAAGTGACACCTCTGAGCCGTTATGGTTTTGTGCAACCGGAAGTGACTGTTCCTGTTTCGCGCTAACCAAGATTAGTGGTTCTGTCGCATTAAGGCGTGGTCAGGTAACACGCCAATTCCCAAACGAAATGCAACAAAGTGACCCACCGGTCAGGTACGGATAAAATAGCCGTATTGACCCTGTCGGAGACCCTGTTGCATGAAGGGAAAACATTTGACTCAGCATGAGCGCTTTTACATCGAAAAACGAAAAGCTGAAGGCGTTAATCAGTCCTGCATTGCCAGAGAACTGGATGTCTCTCGCTCTACCCTGAGCCGGGAGCTCAGGCGTAATACGGACCCCGCTTTCAACGGACTTTACTCCTCCAGACGCGCTGATGCCTTAGCCAGACAACGGCGGGGCGCCACCTCGGCACACAATGCCTGTGTCCCTCTGGGCCAGCAGACACAAGACTTTCTCCGGCAGGCGCTGGCTGTACATACCTCCCCTGAGGTTATCTGTGGGAGACTGAAAATCCAGTTTGATATCGCCGTCAGCAAAAATACCCTCTACCGCTATATCCGTTCGGACAGACAGGCTGGCGGTAAGCTTTACCTTCAGCTCCCTCACCGGGGTAAACGCTATCGCTATGATACGGGTGAGCCCGGACGCACGCCCATCCCGGACAGGGTTGGCATTGAGCACAGGCCTGCTGAGGCTGAACTCAAACAGGTTCCCGGCCCCATTCCCGAACGAAACGCAACAAACCATCATGCGTTATGCAGCGAGTAGATACTCTAAAAATACCTCATTCGGTGAGCTGTATTCCAGAGATTTGCGCCCCCGAGTGTTGAGGATGTGCTCCAGTCTCGCAATATCTTCATCGCTGACGCCATTAAAATCGGTTCCTTTCGGATAAAACCGCCGTATCAGACCGTTGGTATGCTCATTCAACCCCCGCTCCCAGGAATGATAAGGCCGGGCAAAGTAAACCTTTGCGCCCGTTACCTGAGTGATGTCCTTATGTTTCGCAAACTCGGGTCCGTTATCTGCCGTCAGGGTTTTAAACTCGCAGAAAGTATTCGCCACGATGTCCCTGAACGCTTCCACGACGCTCTCAGCGCACTTATTGGGGAGTTTACGGATAATGACCTGCTTTGTGGCTTTGTCCACGACCGTCAGCAGGAATGACTTCTGGTCTTTGCCAAAAATCGTATCGATTTCAACATGCCCGGGAACCTGTTTGAGTTCAGCCTCAGCAGGCCTGTGCTCAATGCCAACCCTGTCCGGGATGGGCGTGCGTCCGGGCTCACCCGTATCATAGCGATAGCGTTTACCCCGGTGAGGGAGCTGAAGGTAAAGCTTACCGCCAGCCTGTCTGTCCGAACGGATATAGCGGTAGAGGGTATTTTTGCTGACGGCGATATCAAACTGGATTTTCAGTCTCCCACAGATAACCTCAGGGGAGGTATGTACAGCCAGCGCCTGCCGGAGAAAGTCTTGTGTCTGCTGGCCCAGAGGGAAACAGGCATTGTGTGCCGAGGTGGCGCCCCGCCGTTGTCTGGCTAAGGCATCAGCGCGTCTGGAGGAGTAAAGTCCGTTGAAAGCGGGGTCCGTATTACGCCTGAGCTCCCGGCTCAGGGTAGAGCGAGAGACATCCAGTTCTCTGGCAATGCAGGACTGATTAACGCCTTCAGCTTTTCGTTTTTCGATGTAAAAGCGCTCATGCTGAGTCAAATGTTTTCCCTTCATGCAACAGGGTCTCCGACAGGGTCAATACGGCTATTTTATCCGTACCTGACCGGTGGGTCACTTTGTTGCATTTCGTTTGGGAATTGGCGCCGGGCATGTTGAAATCGATACGATTTTTGGCAAAGACCAGAAGTCATTCCTGCTGACGGTCGTGGACAAAGCCACAAAGCAGGTCATTATCCGTAAACTCCCCAATAAGTGCGCTGAGAGCGTCGTGGAAGCGTTCAGGGACATCGTGGCGAATACTTTCTGCGAGTTTAAAACCCTGACGGCAGATAACGGACCCGAGTTTGCGAAACATAAGGACATCACTCAGGTAACGGGCGCAAAGGTTTACTTTGCCCGGCCTTATCATTCCTGGGAGCGGGGGTTGAATGAGCATACCAACGGTCTGATACGGCGGTTTTATCCGAAAGGAACCGATTTTAATGGCGTCAGCGATGAAGATATTGCGAGACTGGAGCACATCCTCAACACTCGGGGGCGCAAATCTCTGGAATACAGCTCACCGAATGAGGTATTTTTAGAGTATCTACTCGCTGCATAACGCATGATGGTTTGTTGCGTTTCGTTCGGGAATGGGGCTGGTGATTGTCTGCCTTTCTGGCTATAATGACTATTCGAGCCATTTTAGACGGAAGGTGATCTATGGAAGTAATTCCTGCTCAACTAGCTAAAAATCAGTTCGGTGATCTGCTTATGAAAGTTCAGCGTGAGCCGGTAGAGATTAGTAAGCATGGTAAGCGTGTGGCCGTGGTCATTTCTCCTGAAGAGTATGATCAGTTTGCACAGCTTAAATTACAGAGTTTAAAAGCCATTTTGGCTGAATCTATTGCACAAGCTGATCGTGGAGAGCTGCACAGTATTGATGATGTGTTTGCTCCCTTTACGGTCGATGAACTTGAAGGTAAAGCTTAGGGATGAGCGTTAAATTTACCAAGAAGGCCAGAGAGCATATTCGCGCCATAAAACTGTATTCCTTACGCCGGTGGGGAGTTAGCGTAGCAGAGGCTTACGCTAATTCCTTGCGTGTGACTATGACAGATATTCTTGATCGGCACCCATCCCCCGGACGTGATCGTAGTGAGGATCTTCATGTTGGTGTGCGGAGTTTCCCTGTTGAGAGCCATATTATCTATTACCGCGAAGTTCCGGCTGGTATTGAGGTGTTGGCGGTATTACACCAGACACAAGATCCACATAACCACCTGTAATTAACGGGGCTGTTGCTATTGTTCATTTTTTGCCAGCCCCTTTTAAACATCATTTCTTTGTTTTACCTAACTCTTCAGGTTCTTTTTTCCCGGCCAGCAACGCTGCCAGTTGTTCGTTATGCGATTTCAGCGCCTTAAGCTCACCAGTCATAGCGGCTTTCGCTTCCCTCGCTTCGGTTGCCTCTTTCAGGGGTTTGAGGGCCAATGGGGCGAAAACCTACGCTAAGAAGGGCAATCTGCGATGTAAATTGGCTGGTTAATTTTTGGCTATATAAAATGACTGCTTAACGGCGTTTCTGGTTCCGTTACTCCCCAAACCCCAATACCGCGCTCTGCCATAATATCGACGGGATAATCTAGGCGACGGAAGACATTTCGGATCAATGACATCAGCGTGTAACATCACAAAAAAAACGCGTTTTAGTGTCAAAGGATATAGCTTTTAAGTTATCGCGCTTTCGGTGCCGCATTTAGGTTATCTCATTACCCCAAAATACCAGCCAAACACCGTATGAGGGCTGGCGGCGGGTAATCACTTCCAGCGACTCGACACCGACGAAATTTCCGGCCCCATAAAATAGTGGATTGGCTGAAAGCAGTCTCATAGGGTAAAAAGCAAGACTCTGGGGCTAAACGCGTAGACGCTATATTATTGTCAAGCATCAATCATTGTAAGCATCGATGCCGTCTGAGCGGGATATAATCCGAGATAAAGTGTTCAACCAGTCTGAAACCCACGGAATATCCCAATATCCAAGAGATATTCCAGTGCCGAAAAACCATACATCATGACTGTAGCCTGGGTTCCAAGCCGGAACGGAACCCGCCAAAATGCCTAGAAGCTGTACTTGGCACCCAGCATGGCTGCCGTGTCGCTGTAACCTTTGTTACCCACCTGCTGGCCAACATTGCCCCACAGACTCACTTGTTTGTTGAGTTGACCTTCAACACCCACTTTCAATTCTGCAATATTCGCCGCACCGGCTTGCTTCACGCTAACACCATCCATAATGGTTCCAACGTCCTGGGTATTATGGACCCAGTTCGCTTCAACAAACGGCTGGAATACCCGATCCTTGCCTTTGTCCTGGTCACTGTAACCGTTCATAAAGGCTTTCATCCCCAGACGGGTCTGGATATTGTCATTCCCTTCACCAGACACACGGGTACCGTTGGCTTCCGTATGGTCATCGGCGTTCACCCCCATCCAGGTCACCTGTGCTTTCGGCTGAATAAAGTACGTGGCATTCTTCGCCGCATTTTCACCGACTTTGAAGGTATAACCACTCTCAACTGACGCTGTCCCTCCCTTGGATTTGTACTCTTCACTCGCCAACTCCTGACCCGTGACCGTGTTGTTGAACCAACTGTACTGAACCCAGCTGTCCACATACAGACCTGACTTATCGGCCTCGTTGGCATACCAGGTACCGTAGACACCGGTACTGTAACCGTCTACAGTGCCTTTGGCATTGTAACCAGACACGCTGGACACCGTGGTACTCTTGCTGTTGCCATAACCGGCCATCAACCCCAGATGGAAACGGTTCACCCCGTTATGACTCCACTGGGCAATGTCGCCCCCCAGTTGCACGACATAACGGTTTGCCTGTGTGCTCAACTGACCGTGGTCATCACGGAAACGGTTATGACCGCCTTCGTTACGCAGCCACAGGCTGGTGACTTTTTGCTCGCCCGTCAGTGCATCAATGTACTGGGTCTCCCCCAGACGATCATGCAGACGGGTAACAAACATATTGTTAGTTGCCGCCAAGTTGGCAGAATAAGCGCCCATTTCTGGTCGTTCAACAGGTTGGTTTGGACCAGGACCAGGGTCTGTGTGATAATTGAACAAATACCAGTTCTTATAATTTGTTCCCTGACCCCGCTCTAACTGGTATTCATAAGCCCCAGCAACGATACGCCCAGACTGAATAAATTCGCCG
>NZ_JBSJQF010000003.1:0-44697 GCF_056636475.1 Yersinia antarctica | reverse complement strand
GCCCGCCCGCGCTTATGGCGAGGAAGAGGGGTTGTTTTAGGTTATGCATTTGCTATAATCCTTTTCAGGCGCCGCGCCTGCTTTCGACCCCCTGAATATCCCTCGTT
Source organism: Yersinia antarctica (assembly GCF_056636475.1). Lineage (NCBI taxonomy): Bacteria > Pseudomonadati > Pseudomonadota > Gammaproteobacteria > Enterobacterales > Yersiniaceae > Yersinia > Yersinia antarctica. The sequence goes on along the minus strand of NZ_JBSJQF010000003.1, from coordinate 44,590 downwards.
CCGCCAAGTTCGTCAGGATTTCAGGGGGTTTTTGCATTCAGGGTGTGGCTTTTGCCTATCACCCTTTCCCTAGACGCTATTACCGGGAACGTCCCACCCGTATGAATACTTGTAAACGCAGGTAAATTACCACGTAGTGAAGCAACGATCAATTCCCCCGCCAATTCCCAAACGAAATGTGTAGGCCCCATTCCCGAACGAAACGCAACAAACCATCATGCGTTATGCAGCGAGTAGATACTCTAAAAATACCTCATTCGGTGAGCTGTATTCCAGAGATTTGCGCCCCCGAGTGTTGAGGATGTGCTCCAGTCTCGCAATATCTTCATCGCTGACGCCATTAAAATCGGTTCCTTTCGGGTAAAACCGCCGTATCAGACCGTTGGTATGCTCATTCAACCCCCGCTCCCAGGAATGATAAGGCCGGGCAAAGTAAACCTTTGCGCCCGTTACCTGAGTGATGTCCTTATGTTTCGCAAACTCGGGTCCGTTATCTGCCGTCAGGGTTTTAAACTCGCAGAAAGTATTCGCCACGATGTCCCTGAACGCTTCCACGACGCTCTCAGCGCACTTATTGGGGAGTTTACGGATAATGACCTGCTTTGTGGCTTTGTCCACGACCGTCAGCAGGAATGACTTCTGGTCTTTGCCAAAAATCGTATCGATTTCAACATGCCCGGGAACCTGTTTGAGTTCAGCCTCAGCAGGCCTGTGCTCAATGCCAACCCTGTCCGGGATGGGCGTGCGTCCGGGCTCACCCGTATCATAGCGATAGCGTTTACCCCGGTGAGGGAGCTGAAGGTAAAGCTTACCGCCAGCCTGTCTGTCCGAACGGATATAGCGGTAGAGGGTATTTTTGCTGACGGCGATATCAAACTGGATTTTCAGTCTCCCAGAGATAACCTCAGGGGAGGTATGTACAGCCAGCGCCTGCCGGAGAAAGTCTTGTGTCTGCTGGCCCAGAGGGAAACAGGCATTGTGTGCCGAGGTGGCGCCCCGCCGTTGTCTGGCTAAGGCATCAGCGCGTCTGGAGGAGTAAAGTCCGTTGAAGGCGGGGTCCGTATTACGTCTGAGCTCCCGGCTCAGCGTAGAGCGAGAGACGCCGAGCTCTCTGGCAATGCAGGACTGATTAACGCCTTCAGCTTTTCGTTTTTCGATGTAAAAGCGCTCATGCTGAGTCAAATGTTTTCCCTTCATGCAACAGGGTCTCCGACAGGGTCAATACGGCTATTTTATCCGTACCTGACCGGTGGGTCACTTTGTTGCATTTCGTTTGGGAATTGGCGTTATAATCCAGCGATACAAGGTGGAATGGTCGACGACAACGCCGCGCTCCGCCATCATCTCTTCTAGGTTACGTAGGCTCAGGGCATAAGCCAGATACCAGCGAACACATTGCGCGATGATATCCACGGGGTAATGCAGTCGTTTGAAGGCTTTTCGGATGAGAGGCATAGTCAGATAACATCATAAATAAACAGCATGTTAACTCATCAGCCGCTTAATGCGACAAAACCCGTGAAGATTTCCTGAACTGAAACTTACTGCTTTTTCCCCGGCGTTACTACGCCGGGGGATCCTTCTGCCAAGTCAGGAACAGTAAATGCATCAGCCTTAGAAGTTATATTTCACTCCTAGCATCACCGCCGTATCACTATACCCTTTGTTACCGACCTGCTGGCCAATATTACCCCACAGATTGAACTGCTTGCTGATTTGGCCTTCTACACCGAGCTTCAATTCACCGATATTGGCAGCACCGTCCTGTTTTACCGCCACATTATCCAGAGTAACGCCAAAGTCTTTGCTATTGTGGATCCAGTTAGCTTCAACAAACGGCTGGAATACGCGGTCCTTGCCTCTATCCTGTTCACTATAACCATTCATAAAAGCTTTCACGCCCAAGCGAGTCTGGATATTACCGTTACCCTCACCGGAGACATGAGTACCGTTGATTTCAGTGTGGTCATCGGCTTTCACTCCCATCCAGGTGAGTTGTGCCTGGGGCTGGATAAAGTAAGTGGCATTCTTGGTTTGACTTTCACCCAATTTGAAAGTGTAGCCGCTTTCAACAGAAGCGGTGAACCCCTTGGATTTATAGTCTTCAGCATGCAAGCTCTGCCCATTAACGGTATTGTTGAACCAGCTGTATTGCAGCCAACTGTCTACGTAGAAACCCGATTTATCGGCCTGATTGGCATACCAGGTGCCGTAAATGCCAGTACTGTAGCCGTCGATAGAAGCATTACTGCTATAGCCGGTCAAACTCGAGTTGGTTCGGCTTTTACTGTTGGCGTAGCCCGCCATAACCCCCAGATGCAAACGGTTGATATTGTTGCTGCTCCATTGGGCGATATCTCCCCCGAGTTGCATCACGTAACGGTTTGCCTGCGTGCTCAACTGACCTGAGTTATCTCTGGAGCGGTTATGGCCACCCTCATTCCGCAACCACAAGCTGGTGACTTTCTGTTCACCGGTCAGCACATCGATGTATTGGGTCTCACCCAACCGGTCATGCAAGCGGGTAACAAACATCGTATTGGCCGCAGCCAGGTTGGTCGCATAACCGCTGGCCTCTGGGCGTATAGCCGTGACCGAGGGTTCAGGGGTTGGGGGCGTGGGGGGAGTGGGGGGAGTGGGTTCTGGTTCTGGTTCTGGCGCGGGGGCGACATATTCACTGGTCAGATACCAGTTACCTGCATTGCTGCCCGTCCCGCGGGTCAGCGAGTAGTCATAAGCCCCCGAGACGATACGGCCATTTTTAGTGAATATACCGTCAGAAAGACCGTTGACTTCGACCAGTTCAATACCGTTCAGGGTAGCGGCACCGCTGCCACCGGCATTGGTCACACTCACCAGAGTTGTACCCGAAGTATTCCCTTGTACCACCAGTTTATCAGTCGCAGAGGTATCATCATTCAGCACCGAATTAAAACTCAGCACACCATTGTTGCCGGTATAATTTCCGTTTACGGTCAGGACCGTACCGGGGACACCGTTAAACATCACCACACCTGCATTGTTCAAGCTGGCCAGCGTCTGATCATAGCCCGCCATGTCCAGCGTTCCTGCTGCGCCTACCGTATAATCCGACACGGCACTGAACGTTCCGGTACCGCTGGCTTGTAGTGTTCCGACGTTCACATTGGTCGCACCGGTATAATTATTGGCGGTGACTAAACGGGTCGTCCCGCTGTTAATTTGATTAACGGCCACGCTCCCGGTCAATAGAGGGACGAAATCGATATCATCGGTGTGATTGAAGTTCACAGTGGCATTGCCTAAACCACCGGTTATGGAGCCGGTAGCCAAGCTACCTGACTGGCCACCATTACCGATATTTACAGTACCCGTTGAGTTAGCCAGTGTAGCCAGATTGACCGACGGCGTCGTAATAGTGCCACTGTCAGCCACAGTGATAGCACCGGAGCCACCATTTGCCACGCTGAGGACACCGGTATTGGCCCATAAGGCGTTCGCCCCTGACACCCGCGCAGAGCCATTGCTGCCAACGTTCTGACCAACAGTGCCATTGGCGCTATTAACCACCCCACCGTCAAACACATTGAGTGTACCGTTACCCGCAGCGCCAACCGCCAGTAAACTGCTGGTATTCCATTGTGAACCGGTGCCCGAAACCGTGGCAGTGCCGTTAGCACCGAACTGCGTGCCTATGTTAGCTGCATTGTCACGAGCCGTGCCGCCACTGAGGATGTTTAATACCCCTACCCCAGCTCGACCAACGTCGATGGTGTTGGTATTGGTCCAGGCCGAGTTGACACCGGTTATAGTGACAGTGCCATTCGCGCTGCCATAGTCAGCGATGACACCAACCCCACTGGTTACAACTGCGCCATCAGCCACGGTTAGCACCCCAGTAGCCGCCTCACCGATTTGTAAATAGTTCGCGTTGTTAAGCGCGGAACCGGCCCCGGTGACCAATACGGTTCCATTGCCCAGCCCTATCTGATAACCAATACTTGTAACGTTACCCCCCGCATTCACTACACCACCATTTTCAATGGTCAGATAACCTGTTCCTTGGCGACCCACCTCGAGTGAGGTACTGAAACCCGACGTCGCGAGAGTCGAGCCAACACCGGAAACCAGCACCGAACCTACTGCCCCAACACCGGAACCAATACTAAAATTAGTAAGGTTACTCAAATACCCGCCGTCTAAAATATTCATCGTCCCCATACCGCGTTGACCAATAGACATAGCCGCAGCATAGTTTAACTGAGAGCCGGCTCCAGTTACCGTTAGCGTGCCAGTATCACCGGCATCCACACCCAGTAATCCTACATAAGTGCTACTACTACTGGGCGTTGTTAGCGTACCGCCGTTGCCGATCAGTAAAGAACCGGTACCGGAGGCTCCGATATAAAATGAGCCGACGCTAATCGCCTGGCCATTAATAACAGGTGCCGTTGGGCCAGTGCTATTAATGGTGGCGCGATCCGTTGTACCAGGGACCGCATTGACATCCCAGTTGCTGGCCGTTGACCAATCAGTAGAGGTACCGCCGGTCCAGGTTCCCGGAGCAGCTTGGACGGGTCGGACGACGCTAGTCACGGTGAGTGCCAAAACGCCCCAAAGAGCTAGGCGTACGCCGGCAGAGATTGATGTCATCAAAAATGTATTGCCGGTATAGTAGATGTTAATAACCTTGCTCACAGTTGCCACCTTGATATGTATAAGAAAATTTTGGAATTTCATATTTTGAGATAGCGGACTTGATATGATCCACAAGCTATCGCGCTATCATTCTGGAACCGATGCAGCCTAATCGTTATTGCTTTCAAGCGGGCGTACAATCCATTTGGATTAACATAAAAATGAACATTCATAGATTCCACATCGCATATTTAGTTGAAAGCAACGCCATGTGTTTTTACTCATCATTTTGATTATAGAAACAGTCAAGGCCCCATTCCCGAACGAAACGCAACAAACCATCATGCGTTATGCAGCGAGTAGATACTCTAAAAATACCTCATTCGGTGAGCTGTATTCCAGAGATTTGCGCCCCCGAGTGTTGAGGATGTGCTCCAGTCTCGCAATATCTTCATCGCTGACGCCATTAAAATCGGTTCCTTTCGGATAAAACCGCCGTATCAGACCGTTGGTATGCTCATTCAACCCCCGCTCCCAGGAATGATAAGGCCGGGCAAAGTAAACCTTTGCGCCCGTTACCTGAGTGATGTCCTTATGTTTCGCAAACTCGGGTCCGTTATCTGCCGTCAGGGTTTTAAACTCGCAGAAAGTATTCGCCACGATGTCCCTGAACGCTTCCACGACGCTCTCAGCGCACTTATTGGGGAGTTTACGGATAATGACCTGCTTTGTGGCTTTGTCCACGACCGTCAGCAGGAATGACTTCTGGTCTTTGCCAAAAATCGTATCGATTTCAACATGCCCGGGAACCTGTTTGAGTTCAGCCTCAGCAGGCCTGTGCTCAATGCCAACCCTGTCCGGGATGGGCGTGCGTCCGGGCTCACCCGTATCATAGCGATAGCGTTTACCCCGGTGAGGGAGCTGAAGGTAAAGCTTACCGCCAGCCTGTCTGTCCGAACGGATATAGCGGTAGAGGGTATTTTTGCTGACGGCGATATCAAACTGGATTTTCAGTCTCCCACAGATAACCTCAGGGGAGGTATGTACAGCCAGCGCCTGCCGGAGAAAGTCTTGTGTCTGCTGGCCCAGAGGGAAACAGGCATTGTGTGCCGAGGTGGCGCCCCGCCGTTGTCTGGCTAAGGCATCAGCGCGTCTGGAGGAGTAAAGTCCGTTGAAGGCGGGGTCCGTATTACGTCTGAGCTCCCGGCTCAGGGTAGAGCGAGAGACATCCAGTTCTCTGGCAATGCAGGACTGATTAACGCCTTCAGCTTTTCGTTTTTCGATGTAAAAGCGCTCATGCTGAGTCAAATGTTTTCCCTTCATGCAACAGGGTCTCCGACAGGGTCAATACGGCTATTTTATCCGTACCTGACCGGTGGGTCACTTTGTTGCATTTCGTTTGGGAATTGGCGTTCGACCTACTTAATTTCATTAAAGATCTACTTATTCGCTGGATAAGTTCTGTGGATAACGGGGAAAACCGATAATGACCGCCCTTGCAGCGGCCAGACGGCCGCGCCGGTTCGGCATGGTCGCGATGCTCCCCAACAAACTTTAAGTAGCACCTCCGGTCTTTGCCCGGAGGCAGGGAGTCGACTGAATGCACTACAGCGAAAAGGCACTTTTCGCCCTTACCTACTTCATCGCTAAAAGTTCGCTAAAACCCTGGTCTGCCAGGAAGGGGGGGGGGGTTGTAGATACATTGTTTATCCTCTACAATGTATCTACAAATGTGAGGGGGAAATGTTAATGACAACAGTAACGCTAAAAAAATGGGGTAATAGCCCATCGATCAGGATACCAGCCAGCGTAATGCAAGCAGCAGCACTTAATGTCGAAGATAAACTCGATTTGAAAATTGATGAAGCTGGCCAAATTGTTTTAGTTCCATTGAAATCTAAAGAGTATTCACTGGATGTACTGTTATCAGGTATCACACCAGATAACGTTCACGGAAAAATAGATTTTGGTTCGCCAGTTGGAAAGGAATTGATCTAAATGGTTTCACGTTACGTACCAAACTCCGGGGATCTGATCTGGCTGGATTTTGACCCTGTAGAAGGTCATGAACAGGGAGGCCATCGCCCTGCCGTCGTCCTTAGCCCTTTTTCTTACAATAATCCCGTAGGGTTGCTGCTTTGCGTTCCGTGTACCACTAAAGCTAAAGGCTATCCATTTGAGGTAGAACTGTCGAGTAGCCGCGAAAGTGTTGCTCTTGCCGATCAAGTTACCTGTGTTGACTGGAGAGCGCGAAAAGTAACAAAAAAAGGCACTGTATTGCCTGGAGAACTTGCTGAGATCAGAGCAAAGGCTAAGGCTCTAATCGGGTGATAAATCACTGCCGCGCTTTGCTTGGCCAACACCGATCTGGCACATAAAAAATTTATGCACCCGATCGGTGTTCTTGAAAAGGATATGTGTGTATTTGAGTAAAGGTGTAATTACTCATATTTTCATTATTGTTTGTGAGCAATCGGATTGTTGTTTACGGTTTTATCATCTATAGCTTTCCGTGCTAATCGGTTTGCGAGACCAGTTTCTTTAGCTTCCAGCTCTGCTTTTTCTATTTCTAGTAACTGGTGTTCAGATAGCTTCAGTTTTTTAGCTTTTTTATAGGCTGAATGAACAAAGGTAGCTCCATCCAAAATAGCACCTTCAAAATTGGCTCCATGCAGAATTGGCCCCATTCCCGAACGAAACGCAACAAACCATCATGCGTTATGCAGCGAGTAGATACTCTAAAAATACCTCATTCGGTGAGCTGTATTCCAGAGATTTGCGCCCCCGAGTGTTGAGGATGTGCTCCAGTCTCGCAATATCTTCATCGCTGACGCCATTAAAATCGGTTCCTTTCGGATAAAACCGCCGTATCAGACCGTTGGTATGCTCATTCAACCCCCGCTCCCAGGAATGATAAGGCTGGGCAAAGTAAACCTTTGCGCCCGTTACCTGAGTGATGTCCTTATGTTTCGCAAACTCGGGTCCGTTATCTGCCGTCAGGGTTTTAAACTCGCAGAAAGTATTCGCCACGATGTCCCTGAACGCTTCCACGACGCTCTCAGCGCACTTATTGGGGAGTTTACGGATAATGACCTGCTTTGTGGCTTTGTCCACGACCGTCAGCAGGAATGACTTCTGGTCTTTGCCAAAAATCGTATCGATTTCAACATGCCCGGGAACCTGTTTGAGTTCAGCCTCAGCAGGCCTGTGCTCAATGCCAACCCTGTCCGGGATGGGCGTGCGTCCGGGCTCACCCGTATCATAGCGATAGCGTTTACCCCGGTGAGGGAGCTGAAGGTAAAGCTTACCGCCAGCCTGTCTGTCCGAACGGATATAGCGGTAGAGGGTATTTTTGCTGACGGCGATATCAAACTGGATTTTCAGTCTCCCAGAGATAACCTCAGGGGAGGTATGTACAGCCAGCGCCTGCCGGAGAAAGTCTTGTGTCTGCTGGCCCAGAGTGTAGTGGTCAACTAAAATTGGCCACGGTAGTAGACTGTTCATAGAACAGCCGTTCGGATTCATTGGGCGTTAAGCCTCCGTTGTACCAGTGCGGGCGAAGTTCGCTGTAGTAACCCGTTATATATCGGGTGATTGCATTTCTGCCCTCCCCGAAGCTCTGGTAACCTGTCGTCGGTACCCATTCGGATTTCAGACTTCTGAAAAATCGCTCCATTGGCGCGTTGTCCCAACAGTTCCCACGCCGGCTTAGGCTCTGTTTTATCCGGTAACGCCACAGCAACTGACGGTATTTTTTACTGGTGTAATGACTGCCCTGATCGCTGTGGAACATCACTCCGCCTGGGCGTCCCCTGAGTTCCCATGCCATCTGTAACGCTTTACCCGTTAGCGCTGAGTCAGGTGAAAACGACATCGCCCAGCCTATGGGCTTGCGGGCAAACAGATCCAACACCACAGCCAGATAAGCCCAGCGCTTACCTGTCCAGATATAGGTCACATCGCCACACCAAACCTCATTCGGTTGGGTTACTGCAAACTGCCGCTCCAATAGATTCGATATATCAACATGCTCCTGCCCACCCCGTTTATATTTGTGTGTGGGACGCTGGCAACTTGTCATGTTCAGCTCTGCCATCAATTTTCCGGCAAGCCAACGCCCCAGTTTTACGCCCTTATTCGTCACCATTATGGCGATATTTCGGGCACCGGCTGACCCGCCGCTAGCATGCCAGACTTCGTTAACCAGGCTGCGTTTAATGGTGCGCTCGACATCTGGGACGCGTTCTCTGTTATGCCAGTACCGATAGCTGCTACGCTGAACATCAAAAGCCTTACACAGTGCTTTTACCGAATAAAGCGCTCTCAATTTATCGACTATCGCGAACTGTTCAACGAGTCCGACATCAAGAGAGCGGTGGCCTTTTTTAGAATTTCGTTCTCCATTTCAAGACGTTGAATCCTTTTCTTCATTTCCCGAAGTTCTATTTGTTCAGGCGTCAGTGGAAGCCCAACGGGGGTTTTACCCTGACGTTCCAATCTGAGCTTACCCACCCATCGGCTAAGGGCGGAAAGACTGACATTCATGGCTTTAGCGGCCTCCGAATGAGAGTATTTCTGGTCAACAACCAGCTTTGCCGCTTCGAGTTTGAATTCAGCCGTGAAATATTTGGTCATGGATCACCTGTAAAGTTATTGAGGCAAGAATAACACCTCTGGTCAGGTGGCCAAATTCACTATGCCACTACAGAGGGACACAGGCATTGTGTGCCGAGGTGGCGCCCCGCCGTTGTCTGGCTAAGGCATCAGCCGCCAATTCCCAAACGAAATGCAACAAAGTGACCCACCGGTCAGGTACGGATAAAATAGCCGTATTGACCCTGTCGGAGACCCTGTTGCATGAAGGGAAAACATTTGACTCAGCATGAGCGCTTTTACATCGAAAAACGAAAAGCTGAAGGCGTTAATCAGTCCTGCATTGCCAGAGAACTGGATGTCTCTCGCTCTACCCTGAGCCGGGAGCTCAGGCGTAATACGGACCCCGCTTTCAACGGACTTTACTCCTCCAGACGCGCTGATGCCTTAGCCAGACAACGGCGGGGCGCCACCTCGGCACACAATGCCTGTGTCCCTCTGGGCCAGCAGACACAAGACTTTCTCCGGCAGGCGCTGGCTGTACATACCTCCCCTGAGGTTATCTCTGGGAGACTGAAAATCCAGTTTGATATCGCCGTCAGCAAAAATACCCTCTACCGCTATATCCGTTCGGACAGACAGGCTGGCGGTAAGCTTTACCTTCAGCTCCCTCACCGGGGTAAACGCTATCGCTATGATACGGGTGAGCCCGGACGCACGCCCATCCCGGACAGGGTTGGCATTGAGCACAGGCCTGCTGAGGCTGAACTCAAACAGGTTCCCGGGCATGTTGAAATCGATACGATTTTTGGCAAAGACCAGAAGTCATTCCTGCTGACGGTCGTGGACAAAGCCACAAAGCAGGTCATTATCCGTAAACTCCCCAATAAGTGCGCTGAGAGCGTCGTGGAAGCGTTCAGGGACATCGTGGCGAATACTTTCTGTGAGTTTAAAACCCTGACGGCAGATAACGGACCCGAGTTTGCGAAACATAAGGACATCACTCAGGTAACGGGCGCAAAGGTTTACTTTGCCCGGCCTTATCATTCCTGGGAGCGGGGGTTGAATGAGCATACCAACGGTCTGATACGGCGGTTTTATCCGAAAGGAACCGATTTTAATGGCGTCAGCGATGAAGATATTGCGAGACTGGAGCACATCCTCAACACTCGGGGGCGCAAATCTCTGGAATACAGCTCACCGAATGAGGTATTTTTAGAGTATCTACTCGCTGCATAACGCATGATGGTTTGTTGCGTTTCGTTCGGGAATGGGGCTATGATACTGGTAAGCTCGGGCGCACGCCCATCCCGGACAGGGTTGGCATTGAGCACAGGCCTGCTGAGGCTGAACTCAAACAGGTTCCCGGGCATGTTGAAATCGATACGATTTTTGGCAAAGACCAGAAGTCATTCCTGCTGACGGTCGTGGACAAAGCCACAAAGCAGGTCATTATCCGTAAACTCCCCAATAAGTGCGCTGAGAGCGTCGTGGAAGCGTTCAGGGACATCGTGGCGAATACTTTCTGCGAGTTTAAAACCCTGACGGCAGATAACGGACCCGAGTTTGCGAAACATAAGGACATCACTCAGGTAACGGGCGCAAAGGTTTACTTTGCCCGGCCTTATCATTCCTGGGAGCGGGGGTTGAATGAGCATACCAACGGTCTGATACGGCGGTTTTATCCGAAAGGAACCGATTTTAATGGCGTCAGCGATGAAGATATTGCGAGACTGGAGCACATCCTCAACACTCGGGGGCGCAAATCTCTGGAATACAGCTCACCGAATGAGGTATTTTTAGAGTATCTACTCGCTGCATAACGCATGATGGTTTGTTGCGTTTCGTTCGGGAATGGGGCAGTTTTCTCGGTAAATAGGGTGTTATGCAGCAAAATACCGTTTAAACCCTTGAATATCACCTGTGCTGCTGTGGCAACTAACAGAAAAAACATTTCTATGATGGCTATCATGTTTCTATCGAATTTAAAGATGATAGCCAAAAATAGTACGGAAGAATTATATTATCTATAACAAGGAGTATTAAATGAAGAAGTTATTGCTTACTACATTAATTATTGCGCCAGTATTGTTTACCCCAAGTTATGCCGCTGAAAATAATATGGCAAAAGAAGGATATACCTTCTCCAGTGATGGTGCCGTCGCAGCTCAGCAAAAAGCAGTTTATGATGTAGTTAACCGCTACCAGGATGCCCTTAATAGTGGTGATGTTGAGACCATTCTTTCCCTGTATGGCGACAAAAGCTATTCTCAATGGAATGACAAGGTGACGGCTGATACAACGGAAAAACGTCGCCAGCAATATGCTGATCTATTTAAAAACGAAAAATTTGTTACAGAATTTGGTTACGATAGTGTTTATGTTAATGGTGACATGGCTTATATCAGAACACACCACCACCTTGGTGCAGCAGTAACTGTACTTAAGGATGGTTCAAAAATACTTGATAAAAACAGGGAGATTTTTGTGTTGGAAAAGCAAGAAGGCCAATGGAAAATTGTGGTCTATACCTTTAATACCAATCCAATTCAAGGTGAGAGTTGATTCACTATGGAATAGAAAAATTATTTTATAAATAGTGACGGATAATTTCAACGCCGCGTAGTATAGGTTAAGGGATGTATAGTGAATTTTTCTTACTCACCAACAACTAATATCACGCGGTGTTTTGTGAAAGTAATAGCCCCATTCCCGAACGAAACGCAACAAACCATCATGCGTTATGCAGCGAGTAGATACTCTAAAAATACCTCATTCGGTGAGCTGTATTCCAGAGATTTGCGCCCCCGAGTGTTGAGGATGTGCTCCAGTCTCGCAATATCTTCATCGCTGACGCCATTAAAATCGGTTCCTTTCGGATAAAACCGCCGTATCAGACCGTTGGTATGCTCATTCAACCCCCGCTCCCAGGAATGATAAGGCCGGGCAAAGTAAACCTTTGCGCCCGTTACCTGAGTGATGTCCTTATGTTTCGCAAACTCGGGTCCGTTATCTGCCGTCAGGGTTTTAAACTCGCAGAAAGTATTCGCCACGATGTCCCTGAACGCTTCCACGACGCTCTCAGCGCACTTATTGGGGAGTTTACGGATAATGACCTGCTTTGTGGCTTTGTCCACGACCGTCAGCAGGAATGACTTCTGGTCTTTGCCAAAAATCGTATCGATTTCAACATGCCCGGGAACCTGTTTGAGTTCAGCCTCAGCAGGCCTGTGCTCAATGCCAACCCTGTCCGGGATGGGCGTGCGTCCGGGCTCACCCGTATCATAGCGATAGCGTTTACCCCGGTGAGGGAGCTGAAGGTAAAGCTTACCGCCAGCCTGTCTGTCCGAACGGATATAGCGGTAGAGGGTATTTTTGCTGACGGCGATATCAAACTGGATTTTCAGTCTCCCACAGATAACCTCAGGGGAGGTATGTACAGCCAGCGCCTGCCGGAGAAAGTCTTGTGTCTGCTGGCCCAGAGGGACACAGGCATTGTGTGCCGAGGTGGCGCCCCGCCGTTGTCTGGCTAAGGCATCAGCGCGTCTGGAGGAGTAAAGTCCGTTGAAGGCGGGGTCCGTATTACGTCTGAGCTCCCGGCTCAGCGTAGAGCGAGAGACGCCGAGCTCTCTGGCAATGCAGGACTGATTAACGCCTTCAGCTTTTCGTTTTTCGATGTAAAAGCGCTCATGCTGAGTCAAATGTTTTCCCTTCATGCAACAGGGTCTCCGACAGGGTCAATACGGCTATTTTATCCGTACCTGACCGGTGGGTCACTTTGTTGCATTTCGTTTGGGAATTGGCGGTGGGATTGCCGCTAAATTCCCATGATGGCATCACGACTGTTTTTCGACTGTGTATCTGTCGTCTCCTTACTATAACAGTTGACGTGCAATACAATATGTATTACATTTATTTGACTACATTTTGTAGTGCTTATATTGAGGTTAACACAATGTCAGTCAGGAAAGAATTTTTAAAAAATAGCCTTTTTAATCAGGTTGATGATAGCGTTTCAGCCCCTATATCGATCCGTCTTCCAACAGTTTTAAACAATGAGTTAGACGAACTATCTTTAAGTCTTGATCGCTCCAAGAGTTCACTTATCAGCGAGTTTATAAAAGCCGGAATAGCTGCTGCAAATGAGCTGCTAAAAGAGCACTCTCTGATTAGCGATGAAATGAAAGAGCAGTTTGTAGATCAGCGTGAGGACAACGCTGCGAGTTTCATGGATAGAAAAACCTTCATGCTAAACACGAACTACAACAACGATGAAGAAACACATTTCGATATGCTGAAAAACCAAGAGGCCGCAGCCTTTTGCAAAGGCTGGAAGGAGTACATCAGCCAGCTTTCTAAAGGCGATACGGTTTATCTGTATCAGAGCGGTGTTGGCATCATTGCTTCTGGGGTTGTGGATGGTGAGCTGGTGAAAAGCGAACACTATGGCGTTGCTGATGATAAGTATGCCAAGTCACTTAAAGACTTTAAGACTGGCTTTAAAGCTATCTCTGCCCGTCGTTTTAAAGAGTTAACCGGGGGGGGAGCTAATTTCCGTAGAACTATGGTTGAGCTTAATTCGATGCAGTCTTATGCAATAGCTCAAGAGATCGAGAGACTTACTTCCGCACCCTAAGAATAATTAGATCCTAAATCATGAGAGCACTCCGATGTATTCGCCAATTCCCAAACGAAATGCAACAAAGTGACCCACCGGTCAGGTACGGATAAAATAGCCGTATTGACCCTGTCGGAGACCCTGTTGCATGAAGGGAAAACATTTGACTCAGCATGAGCGCTTTTACATCGAAAAACGAAAAGCTGAAGGCGTTAATCAGTCCTGCATTGTCAGAGAACTGGATGTCTCTCGCTCTACCCTGAGCCGGGAGCTCAGACGTAATACGGACCCCGCCTTCAACGGACTTTACTCCTCCAGACGCGCTGATGCCTTAGCCAGACAACGGCGGGGCGCCACCTCGGCACACAATGCCTGTGTCCCTCTGGGCCAGCAGACACAAGACTTTCTCCGGCAGGCGCTGGCTGTACATACCTCCCCTGAGGTTATCTGTGGGAGACTGAAAATCCAGTTTGATATCGCCGTCAGCAAAAATACCCTCTACCGCTATATCCGTTCGGACAGACAGGCTGGCGGTAAGCTTTACCTTCAGCTCCCTCACCGGGGTAAACGCTATCGCTATGATACGGGTGAGCCCGGACGCACGCCCATCCCGGACAGGGTTGGCATTGAGCACAGGCCTGCTGAGGCTGAACTCAAACAGGTTCCCGGGCATGTTGAAATCGATACGATTTTTGGCAAAGACCAGAAGTCATTCCTGCTGACGGTCGTGGACAAAGCCACAAAGCAGGTCATTATCCGTAAACTCCCCAATAAGTGCGCTGAGAGCGTCGTGGAAGCGTTCAGGGACATCGTGGCGAATACTTTCTGCGAGTTTAAAACCCTGACGGCAGATAACGGACCCGAGTTTGCGAAACATAAGGACATCACTCAGGTAACGGGCGCAAAGGTTTACTTTGCCCGGCCTTATCATTCCTGGGAGCGGGGGTTGAATGAGCATACCAACGGTCTGATACGGCGGTTTTATCCGAAAGGAACCGATTTTAATGGCGTCAGCGATGAAGATATTGCGAGACTGGAGCACATCCTCAACACTCGGGGGCGCAAATCTCTGGAATACAGCTCACCGAATGAGGTATTTTTAGAGTATCTACTCGCTGCATAACGCATGATGGTTTGTTGCGTTTCGTTCGGGAATGGGGCAAAGGGCAGCTTCATCATCCAGCTGGAGACGGATTGTCACCCGCGGAACAATTCTATTTGTTAGCTGCCTAAAAAACCGGCAGCGCCACTTTTGCTAACTTCTCTACGCTAATGCGACAGAGCCTTATATTTTCGACAGAGCCGATCAGCTACCGCGATAGGTTGAATAACCATATTGGCTGAGCAACAGAGGAATATGATAATGCTCCTCTGTTGAGCTAATACTGAACTCTACTGGGATTTCTGGGAAAAAACTTTTCTGTTTTTGGTCGGCAAAATATTTTGCCGTTTTGAACACCACACGGTAATCACCCATTACTGGAGTTTGCTCTGGATACAGTGCTTTAATACGGCCATCAGCATCGGTAGTAGCTGTGTTCAGCATCTTCCAGCCATCATGTTGCTTTTGTTCGAGTGTCACTTCAACGCCCTGAGCTGGTTTGCCAGTTTGTTGATTTAATATGTGGGCACTTAACAGGTTTTTCCCAGCGGCCATTACCGCAGCAGGAGCGGCAAGCATTACTGCCAGAGTCAGTGCAGATAAATATTTTTTCATTTTTAATTCCCCAAGGTTAATGACGACGTCTTTTTTACACTCATTACCTATCAAAATAACTGTCAGAAAGATGACAATATTGTCAGATTAGCCAGAAATACTGGGGCAATAACTAAACGCCCCATTCCCGAACGAAACGCAACAAACCATCATGCGTTATGCAGCGAGTAGATACTCTAAAAATACCTCATTCGGTGAGCTGTATTCCAGAGATTTGCGCCCCCGAGTGTTGAGGGCCCCATTCCCGAACGAAACGCAACAAACCATCATGCGTTATGCAGCGAGTAGATACTCTAAAAATACCTCATTCGGTGAGCTGTATTCGGGGTCCGCTTGGAAAAGGGAAAATATCCTACGCTAAGACTGTTTTTTAGTCAATGAGGTGTTGGTAGCTACCCGAGTACCAACGCTGTAGCGTTTCTCCGTCCGAAATCGACCGTTTTAGTACACTGGTCCGCAGCCCTGTACAAAACTTAGTGAATTTAGTTTCGTACATGCGCTATGATTCGTACATCCATTTAGTACGGAAAATTAAACTATGTCACGCGTTTTTGCTTACTGTCGCGTATCTACCCTGGAGCAGACTACTGAAAACCAGCGCCGAGAAATTGAAGCCGCCGGTTTTGCCGTCAGGCCCCAGAGACTGATTGAGGAGCAAATCAGCGGTTCGGTGGTAGCCAGCGAGCGTCCCGGGTTTGCCAAGCTGCTTGACCGCATGGAAAATGGCGATGTGCTGATTGTGACCAAACTGGACCGTCTGGGACGTAATGCGATGGACGTACGAAAGACAGTGGAACGGCTGGCAAAGTCCGATATTCGGGTTCACTGCCTGGCGCTGGGTGGTGTTGATCTTACCAGCCCGGCAGGGAAAATGACCATGCAGGTGATTTCGGCGGTGGCCGAATTCGAACGTGACTTGCTTCTTGAACGCACTCATTCTGGTATTGCCAGGGCAAAGGCGGCAGGAAAACGCTTCGGGCGTCCACCTGCATTGAATGAAGAACAACAGCAGGCGGTGATCATTCGTCTGAAAGCCGGAGACAGCATCAGTGCTGTTGCCCGTCAGTTCAGTACGACGCGGCAAACCATTTACAGAATAAAGGCCGGAATGATTTTATAACCTGAAGGGGAAAATAATTCGCTCTGGTGTTTCATACAGACTGCCCTAGGAGGCGTTTCATGGCATCGTTAACAAAAAAACAAACGACACAACTTTCAGAGATGGGTCATGACGTGCTACTCAATATCATTCATGACCTGATACAGGATAATAAACAGGCCAGGGACACACTGGTGAATGGATATCTGTTATCAGCAGCGGAGGTACTCAAAGCCGTCGAGAAGGAGTATGCCCGACGCGCCAAAAGCAAACGTTTTTATGATTACTATGATGCCGATGCCTTTTTTGACGAGCTGGCACGCAGTATAGCGAACCCTCTTGTCGGTATCGCCCACGAGCTTCCCGAGCAAGCGGAAAGTCTGAGCATAAAAATGATGCTTGAGTTCGAAAAATTCACCGGAAACGTGGACACTTCCAGCGGAAGCTGGATGGGCTACTACACCCTTCTGTTGGATGCGTGGATGAAATCACTGGAAGCACAAAAAAACAACGATCCTGTATTTATTGCTAAAAAAATATTTACTGTTTTTGAAAGAGAACTCTATTTTGGAATTGAAATCTTTAAAAAATACCGCACGTTACTCGGTACGGATATTTTACGTGTCATCCGTGATATGTATTATCAAAAAAAACGCCCCCGAGAAGCCTTGGGTCTCAGTGTGATAATAAAAGACCTCGATTTTATGACGATGGCGTTTAAAAACGATGATTTTTGCCACACCACCCACTATTTTGATTATGCCAGATTACTTATGGAAGACCTGCGGGCCGATGAAGCGCTTGCCGTACTAAAAAATCAGCAGAATGACGACGGGGAGATCACAGATAATATCATATGGAATGAATTATTTATTCAAGCCCTGATTGAAGACGGGAGAAAAGAGGAGGCCAAAGCCCACTGTATTACAGCATTCACTTTTGAGTGTGATACACGTTTTTATCACCTGTACATAAAAGCCGGTGAGAAAGGTGTCGATCACAGCCCCGTATTCCTGAACATAGCAAAGGATATTGGGTTAGCGCCGTATATTTGTTTTGCGTCAGACATCGAACGATATGATTTAATCGACACCGCCATTATCTCCACGCCCAAAGCCAACTTCGCCGACTCGCTGGCTTATATCACACATTCATTTTTACGGATATTATCCAGCAACCTGTATAAACACGGCTATGCGCTTACGGCTACACTGTTGCGGCGTTTTTTGGTGGAGGAAAACATTCAGCAATCAAAAAGCAAATATTACAGCTATGCCGCCTCGGACATGAAAAAAGCCATCGATTATGGGGAAGGACTGGAAGAGAGCGAACAACTCCCAGGGACACTCACCTACCTCAATGCGCTCCACGAACAACACAAACGTAAAACCGCACTCTGGCCGTTGATGGTAGATAAAATCAAAGGGTTATCGGTAGGAAAAGATGGGCTCCATTACAACGTAGGTGCCTCATGACAGCACAGGAACTGTATGACTACGCGGTGTCTCTGTTGGCAAAGCGGGATTACGCATCCGGTGAATTGACGCGGGTTCTGGGTAATCTTACGGAAAATAGAGAGGATATCGACAGGGCGTTGTCGCGTCTGGTTGAGTGCGGTTATCTGGATGATAACCGCCTGATAACGCATCTGATTGAAAAACATGTTCGAAAGAAACATGGCCCGACCAGAATCAAACAGGAAATCAGGCAAAAGGGTTTTCCTCAGGAATTGGTCGAGCAGGCGTTGGAGAAAGTTGATGTGGACTGGTATGCCATGGCAAGGGAGCTGAAAGTCAGTAAATTCGGTGATGAGGTGCCGTCAGAAGCCAAAGAGAAAAACAAACAGATCCGCTACCTCCAGTACAAGGGGTTTTCGATGGACATGATATTTGAGGCATTGAGCTGATCATGGTTTGTTGTTAATCAGCGCCCCAACGAAGCGCAAATGTCGCATTCTGTAGCTCTCGCTCCCTCTGGATTATAAAGGCGGAACCAAAGCTTCCTGACTTGACTGTCTGCTTTGTGCCAATAGCGGACGTAGCTAACACTAAAACGAATTTAAAATCTAGGAGCCTCAACGTGAACGCTGTTTTTTGCTACGCTTCCTTGCCTCTTTTATCTTTTTTTGAGCTATCTTTTTTTCAATACGCTTTTTTTTATCAAGGCCCCATTCCCGAACGAAACGCAACAAACCATCATGCGTTATGCAGCGAGTAGATACTCTAAAAATACCTCATTCGGTGAGCTGTATTCCAGAGATTTGCGCCCCCGAGTGTTGAGGATGTGCTCCAGTCTCGCAATATCTTCATCGCTGACGCCATTAAAATCGGTTCCTTTCGGATAAAACCGCCGTATCAGACCGTTGGTATGCTCATTCAACCCCCGCTCCCAGGAATGATAAGGCCGGGCAAAGTAAACCTTTGCGCCCGTTACCTGAGTGATGTCCTTATGTTTCGCAAACTCGGGTCCGTTATCTGCCGTCAGGGTTTTAAACTCGCAGAAAGTATTCGCCACGATGTCCCTGAACGCTTCCACGACGCTCTCAGCGCACTTATTGGGGAGTTTACGGATAATGACCTGCTTTGTGGCTTTGTCCACGACCGTCAGCAGGAATGACTTCTGGTCTTTGCCAAAAATCGTATCGATTTCAACATGCCCGGGAACCTGTTTGAGTTCAGCCTCAGCAGGCCTGTGCTCAATGCCAACCCTGTCCGGGATGGGCGTGCGTCCGGGCTCACCCGTATCATAGCGATAGCGTTTACCCCGGTGAGGGAGCTGAAGGTAAAGCTTACCGCCAGCCTGTCTGTCCGAACGGATATAGCGGTAGAGGGTATTTTTGCTGACGGCGATATCAAACTGGATTTTCAGTCTCCCACAGATAACCTCAGGGGAGGTATGTACAGCCAGCGCCTGCCGGAGAAAGTCTTGTGTCTGCTGGCCCAGAGGGACACAGGCATTGTGTGCCGAGGTGGCGCCCCGCCGTTGTCTGGCTAAGGCATCAGCGCGTCTGGAGGAGTAAAGTCCGTTGAAGGCGGGGTCCGTATTACGTCTGAGCTCCCGGCTCAGCGTAGAGCGAGAGACGCCGAGCTCTCTGGCAATGCAGGACTGATTAACGCCTTCAGCTTTTCGTTTTTCGATGTAAAAGCGCTCATGCTGAGTCAAATGTTTTCCCTTCATGCAACAGGGTCTCCGACAGGGTCAATACGGCTATTTTATCCGTACCTGACCGGTGGGTCACTTTGTTGCATTTCGTTTGGGAATTGGCGGAGTCGTAAAAAATATATTTTTATTTATTCAATTGATTTTTATTGTTTTTTTTATGTTTATTTGAAGTCATTTCTTCGAGATATTCTCTCGTTTTTTCGCGATTAAATGTAGATTAAGAGAATCTAATCGGCAAAGTCACGCCATGATTAACTGTTGTGTAAGAGCTTTCCTACACCAAGTCAGCTTGCAGTCTTATATACAAGGAATATCTTAAAACGTTTAATAGACGCATAAATTCTGAATTCATATTTTTGTTCTGGGTCAGCCAAATAAAAATGAATTCAACTCCCAGGCACCAGGCCTATTAACGTTTGGGTATCGCAACGCGATAAACATAATATCAGGATTATTTAAATGAAAAAGCAACTGGCTAAAATCACTGTACTGTCTTCTTTGATTTTTGGTATTAATGCTGCCAATGCAGAAGCACCGACTGCAGAATTAAAAGTAATAGGCACGTTGACTGTGCCAAGCTGTACCATTACTCCTCCGGATGAAGGTGTTTACGATTTTGGTAACCTGTCTTCATCTTTAGTTAAATCAGGTACTGCGACTACGGCTCTGACGCCGATGACTAAAACCTGGACAATAAGCTGTGATGCAGAAACTTACCTGAACTTTACACCGGTAGATAACCGCACTGCATCTGCCAGTGTTGCGGGAACAACTAACTTCGGTATGGGTAACGTGAATAACACCGGCAAAATCGGTTATTATACTGCACAAATGAAGAGTGCCACTGTCGATGGTAAAGTATCTAACGTCTTCTCATCCGCGACCTCAACCTTTGCTGTAGCAACAACTGCTCCGCTGACAACAGGTCTGCGTACCGGTTGGTCATCTGCTGCTAACACCCAGAGCACCGGTAAAGTATTTACTGCTGATATTACGGTTAGCCCGATTTTGGCTGGTACCACGACGATGGGTGGCCCGATCACTGAAGATGCAGAAATCGATGGCTCAATGACAATGAACTTCTCATTTGGTATTTAATGATTATGAAAAGCTTGATAATAAAATCTGCCATTTTATCTTCTTTGTTATTAGGCGTTGCCGCTCATGCCGCAGCCCCTACTGCTGAATTGAAGGTTAAAGGGAATCTGGGTATCCCAACCTGTACCATCAATGCCCCGGATGGCGGTGTTTACGATTTTGGTGAGATTCCATCAAGCCGGATAAAAAATGGTACAGCAGTAATATCATCGGGGTCGATCACCAAAACTTGGACAGTCACTTGTGATAGCGTGACGTACCTGAGTTTAAACGCGATTGATAACCGCAAAGCTTCTGTTAGTGATAACACCGACATTCGCAATTTCGGTTTGGGCTTTGTGAATGGCAGCGGAAAACTGGGTTTTTATAAAACCACGATGAGTAAGGCTACTGTCGATGGCGTGAGCAGTTTACTCTATTTTATTGACGCTAATAACATACTGCAGGGCGGACATGCTTTTGAGGTGCTAACCAATAATGTCCGCTTTGGTTGGTCTGAAAATGCGACGACAGCAAAAGCAGGTAAAGTATTCAGTGCCGATTTTACGGTAATACCGACATGGGCAGGATCAACTACCATGGGCGGGGCCATCACTGAAAATATCAATATCGATGGTTCTGCGACTATGAATTTTTCTTTTGGTATTTAATTCATAAAAATCCTATACATCAGGTTGTTTTCGATTTTTAATAGCCTGGTGTACTTTTTATTGCATAAAGCAATATTGTCTATTAATTCACTCATTTTCCTTGTTTTAGGACACCATTGTGTTTGCGCGTTGTGTTGCGTTTTCATTTACAGCATTCCTCTTGTCTCTCTTCCCTGTAGCGGTTTTCTCCGCAACAAAAGAGGGCGCGGTAGCATTTGACATAAAAACACTGGAAGGTTTGGGATATTCGGCGGAATTAGCGGATTTTTTCAGCAATAAAGATAAATTTTTACCCGGTCAACATGATGTCACTATCATTGTGAATGCCAATAAAACCTATCATATTGAAGCTACCTTCGACAGTGAAGGGAATTTATGTGTAGACAGAAAGTTATTAATTGCATTGAAGTTACGTCACAAAGATAGCGGCGACAGTTGTGAAGACATTGAAGCCTTGTGGCCTGGTGTGGCTATAAAACTATTTCCCGGCCAATTCCGGGTTGAAATGACGTTGCCCCAAGAGGCATTTGATCCTGAGATGGAAGGCAGTGATTACCAAAGTGGCGGTCATGCATTATTATTGAACTATAATCTGTTCGGCCAGCGAATTGAGAGCAATGGCGATAACCTTAATTTATTCCAAGGACAGTTTCAGCCGGGGATTAACTTTAATAACTGGGTACTGCGTAACCGGGGATCCTATACCTATAATCAAGGGGTAGGCCATTATGATAATCAGGAAACCTACGCATTACGCGCAGTGGAATCATTGAAATCAGTGGTGCAGTTAGGTGAGTTTGGTTTAGTCGGTGACACCTATTCCGGCTTGCCGATCGCTGGTGCCCAGATATATTCCGATAATGCTCAACTGAATAATACACAGTTGGTGGTGCCCATTGAAGGCATTGCCAATACCAACGCAACTATTGAGATTCGCCAGCGCGGACGAGTTATTTACCGCACCGTTGTACCTCCTGGCCCATTTTCGTTATCCAATATCAGTAACTTTTCCAGTGGCGTGGTGACGGATGTTGATGTTATTGAAGAAGATGGTACCCAGCAGCATTTTACCGTATCGAATGCGCTGGATCCTAACTTTGAACAGCAGGCGACGACCTACCAATTGGGATTAGGCCGTTATCGCGATAGTCTGAATGACAGTGAGAGCAAGTCACCACTATTGGCATCGGGTGAGATGTCTTTTAACCCGATGAGCGCATTGCGTATGACTTCTGCCGGGCTGCTTTCCCCTGATTATCAAAATATCAATGTACAAAATCTTTATAGTGGGCTGGAGAATGCCTGGTTTTCGGCAGCGGCAAGTTACTCTAATACTAAAAATGTCGGGCAGGGTTACCAGCTCACCTTACAAAATCAGGTCGCAATTAACGGAAATCTGAGCGCTTCATTGTCGACAGTATATGACTCATCGAGTTATTGGTCGCCGGATAGCGCCCTGAGCAGTGGCAATAATCTGAATGACTTGAAGTACGGTAAACTGAAGAATTCAACGTCGGCAGCGATGACGTGGGCGCATCCTCGTTGGGGCGCTTTTTCCTATGTTTTGTCTAATAATATGTATTATCAGGCGGCTGATAGTGTTTCTCACACATTCTCAGCAAGCGAACAATTTGGCCGGGTGACCACGACGCTAAGTTTTCAATCCACTTCGCAGGGACAAAATGCGTTATATGTGGGTATCACTTTGCCATTGGGTAACGGTTCACTCAGTGGTCGGATGCAGCGTAATAATGGCAATATGACCTTAGGCAGCACCTATCAAGGTCGCTGGGGAGACAACAAAGGTTACCAGGTAGGCATAACTGGCAGTGATAGCCAGCGGCGTATTAATGGGGCGGTGAATATGAACTCGGCGTATACACAACTGGCGGGTGGGGTTTCTCAGGCAACCAACAATAGCCGCTCAGCGTATGTTTCTGCTAATGGTTCAATGGCTTATGCCAATAGCACTTTTGCCACTTCTTCGTCAGCAATTGGTGATACTTTTGCAGTAGTGAATATACCGAGTCAGTCTAATTTGCGTATTTCGTCACCGAGTAGTGGAACATCGATTACCGATTATGCAGGGACGGCATTATTGCCATCAGTGATGCCTTATACGGCATCAAAAGCACAAATAAGTACTAAAACATTGCCACTGAATATTCGCCTTAACAGTACCAGTGCCGATTTGAAGATGACTCGTGGCACTGTCGTTACCCGTAATTTTGAAGCAACAGAAACTCGCCAGTTATTGCTAAGTATTCGTGATAGTAACGGTGAAATGTTACCGGTAGGGGCTAATGTGCTTGATGAAAAAGGTAATTTCCTGGGAACCATTATTGGCGATGGTAACTTTATGTTGGAAAACAAAGCAATTGGTACAACGTTACGTGTTAAGGCTACCAATAGTAATGAATGTGTGGTGAGTTATGTTGAACCGGAGAAGTTTGACCCGGATGCATTATATGAAGTTGCTGACGCTGTATGTCATTGATTTATTAAATTGTCGAGCAAGCGCCCCATTCCCGAACGAAACGCAACAAACCATCATGCGTTATGCAGCGAGTAGATACTCTAAAAATACCTCATTCGGTGAGCTGTATTCCAGAGATTTGCGCCCCCGAGTGTTGAGGATGTGCTCCAGTCTCGCAATATCTTCATCGCTGACGCCATTAAAATCGGTTCCTTTCGGATAAAACCGCCGTATCAGACCGTTGGTATGCTCATTCAACCCCCGCTCCCAGGAATGATAAGGCCGGGCAAAGTAAACCTTTGCGCCCGTTACCTGAGTGATGTCCTTATGTTTCGCAAACTCGGGTCCGTTATCTGCCGTCAGGGTTTTAAACTCGCAGAAAGTATTCGCCACGATGTCCCTGAACGCTTCCACGACGCTCTCAGCGCACTTATTGGGGAGTTTACGGATAATGACCTGCTTTGTGGCTTTGTCCACGACCGTCAGCAGGAATGACTTCTGGTCTTTGCCAAAAATCGTATCGATTTCAACATGCCCGGGAACCTGTTTGAGTTCAGCCTCAGCAGGCCTGTGCTCAATGCCAACCCTGTCCGGGATGGGCGTGCGTCCGGGCTCACCCGTATCATAGCGATAGCGTTTACCCCGGTGAGGGAGCTGAAGGTAAAGCTTACCGCCAGCCTGTCTGTCCGAACGGATATAGCGGTAGAGGGTATTTTTGCTGACGGCGATATCAAACTGGATTTTCAGTCTCCCACAGATAACCTCAGGGGAGGTATGTACAGCCAGCGCCTGCCGGAGAAAGTCTTGTGTCTGCTGGCCCAGAGGGACACAGGCATTGTGTGCCGAGGTGTCGCCCCGCCGTTGTCTGGCTAAGGCATCAGCGCGTCTGGAGGAGTAAAGTCCGTTGAAGGCGGGGTCCGTATTACGTCTGAGCTCCCGGCTCAGGGTAGAGCGAGAGACGCCGAGCTCTCTGGCAATGCAGGACTGATTAACGCCTTCAGCTTTTCGTTTTTCGATGTAAAAGCGCTCATGCTGAGTCAAATGTTTTCCCTTCATGCAACAGGGTCTCCGACAGGGTCAATACGGCTATTTTATCCGTACCTGACCGGTGGGTCACTTTGTTGCATTTCGTTTGGGAATTGGCGGTAGAGTGCAGTTTGCGCGGCCTGAAGCGCGGTGATGGCCTGCCTGTACCTGTCATTTTTAGCGGTTGCCCGGCTCAGTTCTTGACGCAATCGCTGTAATTCTTGTTGCTGCTGCTCATAGGCACCGATAATTTTCTTGATTGCGCTGCTTGCCGTTCTCTCGCCCGTCAGCCCTTGAACCACTGCGATCTCTGCATCCTCGGCGGCACTTGTTCTAAGTGTGATATTCCCCATATCATCCCCTCAAAAAATAAATAAGCCAATAACTTATTAAGCTAATAATTAATTAAGCTATTAGCTTAATATGTATAATCATTCACCTGACTTGTTTTTCAAGATCACACTGATTTTTTCAGCCTCACCTAGACCAGAAAAAACCTCTATGGCCGCTTTGATCACATCCGAGCGTGTTATACCCAAATGACCATTCATCGCGGCGTGTTTAATAACCGCGTCCAAAGCATCGATATGCGATCCCGTCAAGCTGGCAGAAATGGCTTTATAATTCCTCTGACGGCCTTTCCCTTCTGTTTTCGGCAATGAGGTAGCCCCATTGATAAAATCGTCTTCTGATTTGATGTTTCGGTTTCTCACAGGATCACTTCCTCAACCAGATTTTTAATCTCTTCTTTCGCTTTTTCGTTCTGACTTTCCTGCACAGAGATACTCTCCCCCCAAGTATCACGATAAATCTTGCGATCACAGATACGACTGGAGGTGAGGGTAAGCGGCGGATACTCGTTTAACAGTTCGGCGGCTTGGTGCGCTTCATCAACAAAAATATTTGTCGGACACATATTTAAAAGGACATACCCCTTGGCATTCTCGTTGTAATCGAGCGCGGTATTAAAGACTTTGGAGATATGTGCAACGGTATCGAGATCCATTTGTGAAGGACGCAGTGGAGTAATAAAAATGTTAGCGGCCAACAGACCGGAACGGAGTTCCTGACTGTCACGTCCTGCGGTATCAGCGATCACATAAGCATAGTGTTTATCCAGCTCGTACAACGTATTTTTAATGTTGCCGGACGCCGACACAACGGGTAAGCGCTGCCGGGTTTCATCCCTGTCGTTATACCAGCTCATGACAGATTGTTGATCATCGGCATCGACAATCATCACGCTATGCCCTTTTTCCAGTAGATATCCCGCGATGTTTACCGCGAGAGTTGATTTCCCTACTCCGCCCTTTTGAGAACCAATAACAATTATCATAGACACCTCACTAAGTTATTAAGCCACTAAGTTACTAAGCTAATAGTATTTTAGCTTAGTAAGTGATTAAGTCAATAACTTATTAGCTTAACAAGCTAATAAGTTAATTAGCTTTAAATCACCACTGTAATGTGCTGGCATTCTTAACGTGCCTGGGCGTTCCACTGTAGCCTTTTTGCTGGCATTCCGGGCCGTTTGGGCGTCCACCTGCAAGCTATGACGTTAAATTCTGACAGAGCAGATGGGCAAGGGCTTGCAGGCGATCTTACACATTTACGCACGAATCCTTACGCCTAGTTAACTTATCTCCCACTGCTCGCCGAAAGACAAAATTAGTGAGCAACGCGAGTCTGTATTGTCGAGGAAGCAGAATATCCGTGACGCTGGCCCCATTCCCGAACGAAACGCAACAAACCATCATGCGTTATGCAGCGAGTAGATACTCTAAAAATACCTCATTCGGTGAGCTGTATTCCAGAGATTTGCGCCCCCGAGTGTTGAGGATGTGCTCCAGTCTCGCAATATCTTCATCGCTGACGCCATTAAAATCGGTTCCTTTCGGATAAAACCGCCGTATCAGACCGTTGGTATGCTCATTCAACCCCCGCTCCCAGGAATGATAAGGCCGGGCAAAGTAAACCTTTGCGCCCGTTACCTGAGTGATGTCCTTATGTTTCGCAAACTCGGGTCCGTTATCTGCCGTCAGGGTTTTAAACTCGCAGAAAGTATTCGCCACGATGTCCCTGAACGCTTCCACGACGCTCTCAGCGCACTTATTGGGGAGTTTACGGATAATGACCTGCTTTGTGGCTTTGTCCACGACCGTCAGCAGGAATGACTTCTGGTCTTTGCCAAAAATCGTATCGATTTCAACATGCCCGGGAACCTGTTTGAGTTCAGCCTCAGCAGGCCTGTGCTCAATGCCAACCCTGTCCGGGATGGGCGTGCGTCCGGGCTCACCCGTATCATAGCGATAGCGTTTACCCCGGTGAGGGAGCTGAAGGTAAAGCTTACCGCCAGCCTGTCTGTCCGAACGGATATAGCGGTAGAGGGTATTTTTGCTGACGGCGATATCAAACTGGATTTTCAGTCTCCCACAGATAACCTCAGGGGAGGTATGTACAGCCAGCGCCTGCCGGAGAAAGTCTTGTGTCTGCTGGCCCAGAGGGACACAGGCATTGTGTGCCGAGGTGGCGCCCCGCCGTTGTCTGGCTAAGGCATCAGCGCGTCTGGAGGAGTAAAGTCCGTTGAAGGCGGGGTCCGTATTACGTCTGAGCTCCCGGCTCAGCGTAGAGCGAGAGACGCCGAGCTCTCTGGCAATGCAGGACTGATTAACGCCTTCAGCTTTTCGTTTTTCGATGTAAAAGCGCTCATGCTGAGTCAAATGTTTTCCCTTCATGCAACAGGGTCTCCGACAGGGTCAATACGGCTATTTTATCCGTACCTGACCGGTGGGTCACTTTGTTGCATTTCGTTTGGGAATTGGCGCTGGAATTTAGCACTGCCACTCAACAGCCTGAATTTTCCTTTATTGAGGAAACTATACCTGTGGATATATAAGCCTCTACGGGGCTGTAGTGCTGTTTAACCGTTTTTTGTGGTCAGGGGGTGATCTCTTGGATCTCTAGGCTTGTAGGTGCTGAATATCTGCTTTTTAAAGCGGTTGTAACACCTATACCAAATCATGTTCAGGTGTTTAAATTATATTAACTCTGTTATGAAATTTGAAGATAAAAACGAGGCAACGCCGCGTTAGTTGTTTTTGTTTCTTTGTTTCTTTGTTTCTTTGTTTCCTGTTTAAAGGTGAACTAACTACAGTTAAATCATAAAGATATAACTGTATTAGTGACTCGTTTAGTGGCTATAAGTGAGTTATTTAGTGGTTAAGGGTGAGTGATTTAGTGGCTATAGGTGACTCGTTTAGTGGCTACAGGTGATGATTTTATTTGTGGATAACTTTGCTTTATTTAACGTTCCTTCAGATGATTTTGATCTGAAATGGATCTTTTGTACAAATAGTATGAAAAATCTGAAAAATATTGAGTTTTCTAGAAAAGAATGTGGATGCTCATATGAATATATATTTTTTTCGCGAACTGACTCGCTTTGCTAGTTTTGGCTGGGATAAAAGGTGACTGATTTAGTGGTTAAGGGTGATCTATTTAGTGGTTTTAAGTGATGCTTTTAGTGGTTTTTTAATACCCTATAGTAAAGATGTGTACATACATAGGTTCATCTGTATGTTGTTGAATTTATTTGTTAAATAATGTTTAACCATATGAAAGAAATGAATTATAGGTGACATTATATAAAATATTTATCACCTTTTGTTGATTTGATTTTATTAGGGTGATAAATTGAAGGTAATTAATCACCTCTAGGATATTTCAGTTATGGAAAACCGTTCAAAACTTATTGTTTCCCAAGGAAATGATTTACTGGAAGGGGCATACAACATATCTCGCGATGAGATTCGTTTTCTATTTCTGGCATTAACTAAGATAGATAGTAAAATTCCTCAGCCTGATGGCTTATATACTCTGTATCCTGCTGAATTTGAGAAAATGTTTGGTGTGAATAAAGCGCATATCCATCAAAGCTTAAAAAACGCTGCATCGTCGCTAGGTAAAAAACCTATTTACACGTATGAATATAATGAGAAGAAAAAGCGAATCGATAGAGTAGAGCGCTTCTGGTTTTCATCTATCAGATATGATGAGTCCGGCGTCGGTGCTGATGTCACCGTTCGCTTCTCTCAAGATGTAGCCCTTTATTTATATGAGTTAAAAAAAGAGTTCACCCAGCTAAAAATTGATGTGATAGCAAAACTTACAGACTCACCATTTGCTTTGCGTTTATATAGCTGGCTAATTAAATATAAAAACCTTTCAAGATGTATGAATAGTGAAAAAGTTATTACAACTGATGCAATTGATATTGAGTGGATGAAAGAAAGGGCAGGGTTAGCAGGTAAATATAAAGAGTATAAATTTTTCAAGAGAGACATATTGGAACCAGCGATCAATGTAATTAATGCAAAAACCGACATATCAGTATTGTGGCAACCCATTAAGCAGGGCCGAAATATTGTATCTATAAAATTCTCATATGTTGAAGAAAAAAACTCACTGGGATGTAAACCACTTAGACCGCGCTTACCTAGAAGACCCAAAGCTATCAAAGGTTCAGCAATGGAAGGGGAGTGGGCTTCTAAGTGTATTTCTATTATGAGTGAGTTTAAAAAATCACTTATAGCCTATGATCCTAATGAAAAAATTTCTGTATCAGATTTAAAGAAATGGGTGCATTGGTGTGAAATTATTGGTGATAAATATCAAATGAAAGTAATAAATGCTGAGATAAAAGAACGGACAAAGTAAATCAATGGAATGGAAAATATAAGGATATTGAACTGAGTACAAAATAACCGAGTGAGAGCAGTCGCCAGCAACAACGTGGTTCAGACGATGTCACTGGCTAACCATACAACCTGTTTAGGAGGCCGTAATGGCTGATTTGAATTTTACACATCTTCATGGTCTTACTCAAATGAAGATACTTTTCCCAGAACTGACTGAAAAGCAGTTTAGACTAACTTACTATTGGGTAGTAGGTGGTGATATGGTCGATATAGCCAAACTGTCGGAGTCTTCACTGGATGCTGTAAAAAAAACACTCCAGAGAACGCGGCAAAATTTAGGTTGTGACAGACTAGAAAGGGGTCAGTTTGGATATCGAAAATTATTGTACGTTAAGGCTGTTTTTTGACCTTTCGACTTTAGCTGGTCTCAGGCGACGAAACTTACCGGAAGCCGGTATCCGGTTGCTTTTCCAGATATAATCGCCTGTCAGATTGATGTGCTCCCAGCCTAATGGGGACAAATGCGACAACAGTTGTTCGTTGATCTTCAGCCCTTTACGCTTGAGGGCATCGACCGCTCTTTCCATATACACGGTATTCCACAGCGAGATCGCCGCCGTCAGCAGCGTCAGCCCACTGGCGCGATAGCTCTGATTTTCCGGTTTTCGATCCCTGATTTCTCCCAGCCGGTGCATAAATACCGCACGCGCCAGGGCGTTACGGGCTTCACCTTTATTCAGCCCCGCCTGTACCCGTCGACGTAGTGCAGGATCGCGGAACCAGTCGAGCATAAACAGCGTTCGCTCAATGCGACCAATTTCTCGCAGTGCTTTGGCCAGCCCGTTCTGTTTAGGGTAGCTGGCAAGCTTTTTCAGCATCAGGGATGCCGTCACTGTTCCCAGCTTTATCGAGGCCGCCAGCCGTAGTACTTCATGCCAGTGAATTTCGATCTCTTTCAGATTCAGGCTGGTCGTGGATATCAGTGACTGAAGCGCCGGGTATTGATCTGCTTTCCCTTTGATAAACAGCTTCTTGTCGTGGAGATCCCTAATTCGTGGACAAAATGCAAATCCCAGCAGATGCATCAGGGCAAAGACATGATCGGTGAAACCTGCGGTATCGGTGTAATGCTCTCTGATTTCTAGGTCACTTTCGTGGTACAGCAAGCCATCGAGCACATGGGTTGAATCCCTGACCCGACTAATTATGCAGGTGTAAAACGGGCTGTATTGATCCGAAATATGGGTATAAAACTGACGTCCAGGCTCCTGCCCATATTTCGGGTTAACCTGCCCTGCGTAGCGGCCTGAGCTGCCTGTTCTGAAATTCTGTCCATCTGATGATGACGTTGTCCCGTCTCCCCAGAATGCCGCCAACGGCCGTTTCCCCTGCGCATTTACCAGCTCTGCAAGGGCGGCTGAATAGGTTTCGTCACGGATGTACCATGCCTGAATATCTTCGAGTGATGATTTGGTGCTCCCGGGGCAGGCTTCTGCCATTTTGGTCAAACCAAGATTGATGCCATCCGCAAGAATGGTGGTGAGAAGCAGGCGGGTATCGGGACGGGTAATGTCATTTTTTATATGCGAAAAATGTCGGGTAAACGTCGTCCAGCTATTTACCTCGTCGAGAATTTCCGTGATTTTAGGGCGCGGTAACATGCTGTAAACCAGCTCTGCCAGCGGTGAAACCTGCACCGGAACGCAGTTATCCAGCGGAGAGACTTTTACGCCCCTGTCAGATATTTCCACATCGGGCAGTTCACCAAGGGCAGCCATGGCATTGACCTCTTCAAGTTTAGACTGAAGCAGAGTCATACGGCTGGTAATGTACTCATGATAATCAGCAGATACGGGCAGTGGCAGCGCCGGTGTGAGTTTGTCAAAGTCCTTTTCGGGAATGAGGTAATCATCAAAGTTTTTGTAGCGGCGTGAGCCTTTAACCCAGATATCCCCGGAGCGCAACGCTCCCTTAAGCTCGCTGAGCGCACAAAATTCATAGTACTGCCGGTCAATACCCGCAGGTGTAATCACCACCTTGCGCCAGCTTTCAGGGACAAACTCAAGAGGCGCTGTCACCGGTACTTTACGTGACTGTTTCCGGTACATATCTTTGATCACAACCAGCGCATCAGCCAGAGGTTGCGCTGCCGGGGTTGCGACTAACTGTAAAGCGGACAACATGCGAGGGGCATATTTCCGTAATGTGCTGTATTTCTCGGTAATAATATGCAGCGGGTCAAAATTATTTTTTCTGGCGAGATGGCGAGTTTCCTCCAGACTGGCGACAAATTCAGGCCATGGCAGTATGTTTTCTATTGCGAGCCATGGATCGCCACCGGAATCACGGGCTTCAGACAGAGCCTGACCGACATCGATGTA
The DNA here is from genome assembly GCF_056636475.1 of Yersinia antarctica. Lineage (NCBI taxonomy): Bacteria > Pseudomonadati > Pseudomonadota > Gammaproteobacteria > Enterobacterales > Yersiniaceae > Yersinia > Yersinia antarctica. The sequence goes on along the minus strand of NZ_JBSJQF010000003.1, from coordinate 12,456 downwards.
TTGCCTCAGTTTTGACTGGATCAGCTTTCCAGCCTGCTGAAGGCGCTCAGCCTGTGTTCTTTTGGCTTTGCTGAAAAGGCTGTTCAGCATTCGCTCATGCAGCTCAATCACTTCGTCTGTCAGTGTGGCTCTGGCTTCTTCCAGCACACACACCAGGATCGCATGACGCCGGGCTGCTGAAAATCTGGTCAAATCCCGGCTGCTCATCTTTCGGCCTTCCCGCGCCAGTTTCAGCAACCGGTTCTGGTGAATGGTACGATCTATACCTTCCGGTAATGCCAGCGATTCAATGCTACTGAGCCGATCAAGATGTTGCAGCACGTTCTTACCATTGATTTTACCCGGCGGTTGCAGAAGCCATGTCAGCCTGGAAGGCTGATTATCTGATGACTCAAGTAAACGATCCAGGGCATCCCTGTGAGCCGGAGTTAACGGGGCATTCAGGGTCTGAAATACAATTTTATCTCCGCCTGCCATGGCTTCCGCGCAGGTACGCTCCACAACATCAATCGCAGGGATTATCACGTTGTTCTGCCGGAGATAGACCAGTAACTCTTCGGCCAGGAGAATACCTTTATCAGTGCGCGTCGCCATCGACAGCAGGTGTGTAAGACAGTCCTGTTGTATTTTGCTGGTGAACGCTTTTACGTCAAGATATCGGTACAGTTCGGTTAAATGCTCACGCCGGGTTGTATCCCTGCCGGAAAGGTAAGCAGGCCAGAGATCCCCGGTGAGTTTTAGCCTGCTGGCGATATGCTTCAGCAGCGCGTCAGATGGTGGAGTTTTTTTATCTGGGGAAAAGCCGACATTTTTCAGATAGCAAAGAAGGACGGCGAAACCAAAACGGCTGGCGGGTTTACGGTGAGCCCTGATAAGCGCCAGATCATGTTCACTGAAATACGCCATTCGGGTCAGCGTTAACTCATCGTCTGGTAATGCCCGTAATGATTCTCTTTCCGACAGCGAAAGAATCTGCCTCCTTGCCATATAGTTTCCCTCGTAAATTATTCAGTGTGGTGTTTTTAACGAAAATGGTTATCGCATAAGGGTACACCCTGACACCATAATCAAAACGTGACGGCACACGATGAATGACATAACCTATATGCGATAGAGTAAATGCAATAACCTAAATGAGATAATGCGGTGGAAAAATGTTCATCAGAGCTTATTTGAGGGCATCGACGGAAGATCAGTTCGCCGATCGGGCAAAAGAGATGCTGGAGCAGTTCGTTCAGGAACGAGGGCATAAAATCGCTAGCTATTACCGGGAGAATATCAGCGGGACAAAACTTGACCGCCCGGAGCTGGGACGCTTGCTGATGGACAGCCACCGTAATGATATTTTGCTGGTCGAGCAGATAGACCGTCTGACCCGCCTGAGCAACAGCGACTGGATGACGCTGAAAAAGCAGATAGAACAACATGAGCTGCGAATTGTCAGCTTGGATGTCCCCACCTCATGGCAGGCGTTGTCAGATAAAGATCCTTCGCAGGTTGATCCAATCACCCGTGCCGTGATAACCGCCATCAATAACATGCTTATCGACCTGATGGCCGCGATGTCGCATAAGGACTGGCTGAGTCGTCGCCAGCGGCAAAAACAGGGAATTGACCGAGCCCACACGCTTGGTAAATACCGTGGGAAGCAGGCCGATCATGAACGGCATCAGAAAGTTCTGTACTACCGACAGGTTAAGAAACTGAGTATCAGTGAAACTGCAGATGCTACGGGGTACAGTGTTTCACAGGTTTGTCGTATACAATCAATTTATAAAAAATATGATAAACAGCAGCCTTAAAATAGAATGTCGCTTTAAAATGAAATTGATTTCAATTATAACGCACTAGATTATATAAGGGATTTGTATGAGATTACAGAAAATAAGCATATCAAACTGGCGACAGTTCGGAAATGTTGATATTGACATTCATGACAAGATGACAATAATAACTGGAGCTAATGGGTCTGGTAAATCAACAATTCTGAGGATATTAGCCAAGCACTTTCAATGGGACTATAAGTTTTTGGCAGTACCTTATTATGATGAATCTCAAGAGAGATTATTATTCAAAAATTGCGAAGAAAACACACCCTTAAATAAGGGAAATTATAAAATAGGATTTATTCAATATTCAGATGGAGTGATGGCAAATTTATTGATAGAAAATGAGCTATCGAAGGTTGATTATGACGTATTAATTGAAAACAAAAACAACAAAATAAAAGGGTTGTTTATACACTCGCATAGAGTTGCAAATAGTTATAAACAAGTTGACAAAATACCCACAAAAATCATCGACGCAAATGAATCATATAAAAAACACTTGGCGGCATATAAGAGGCATATCGAGGATACGTCTTTTAATGCAAGCCCAACAGTAGAAATGAAAGAATCTTTAATATCTATGGCTGCTTTAGGCATTGGCAACGAATATGTGAAAAAAAGCACAAGGTCAGAAAAAACATTTCTTTCATTTATAGATGTATTGAGAATTGTATTGCCTGTAGACATTGGTTTTGAAAATATAAGAATTGAAATTCCCGATGTTGTGCTTGAAACAAAGTCAGGAGATTTTATATTGGATTCCACATCTGGTGGGATTATGTCAATAATTGATATCGCATGGCAAATTCTCTTATTTTCTCAAGAAAATGAATCATTTACCGTGATAATTGATGAACCTGAAAACCACCTTCATCCAGCCATGCAGCGTACTTTGCTGAATAATCTATCCGAAGCGTTTCCGAAAATTCAATTCATTGTTGTTACTCATAGTCCATTTATGGTTTCTTCAATGAAAGAGTCTAATGTATATGCCTTAAAGTATGAACATATATCAACTCCAGAAACAGGCCCCAAAAAAGTAATATCATTTAAATTAGATTTACAGCAAAAAGCAGCAACAGCAAATAAAATACTTAGAGATGTATTAGGTGTATCTATTACCATGCCGCAATGGGCTGATGATGAGTTGCAGCGGATCTGCGCAAAGTTTACGAGAGAAAATATAACAACTGAAACTCTAAAAAATCTCAGAAGTGAATTAGAGTCTTCTGGGCTGTCAGAGTTTTATCCAGAGGCTATTGATAATGTCATGGGGAGGAAATACTATGATTAAATTGACTAAATTTCCTGAACCTAAAGTCCTTATTAAAAATAGCAAGCAATGGACTGACTTGCACTTGATGAGTATATCTAAGGGGATAGAGTCAACTCACTATTTAAAATCAAAATATAATCATAAAGAAATTAAAGAACAACTGATTAAAGAGACGTCAGGAAAATGTGCTTATTGTGAAAGTAAACTACGACATATACATCATGGAGATATTGAGCATATTTATCCAAAATCGCTCGACGAATCTAAAAGATTTGAATGGGAAAATTTAACGCTATCCTGTGAGATTTGCAATCAAAATAAATCCGACATAGACCCATTTGCTGAAAATATTCAAGATCCATATTCCGGAGATCCAGAGAATGAATTGATTTTTACCGGCCCCATTGCCTTTGGAATCACCATGAAAGGTGATTCCACACAAAGAATACTAAAACTAAATAGAAGTGCGTTGATTGAACGCAGAACTGAACGACTTGAAAAATTACAATTAATACTTCAAAAAGTATGTGACCCTCAGATACCTCAATCTGTTCGCAAAGTTATTTATGACGACTTTATGAGCAATGAGGTAGATAACACGAATGAATACACATCTATGGCTAAAAGCCTGCTAAAACAGGTTCTTGATGTAACAACAAAAAAGCTCCATGAATGTTGCTAAATAGCACATAATTTAACCTATAAATGTATCATTTCGGGGCATAAAGATATGAGAGCCTGCTCAAGTTAAGGCTCTTCTTTTCTATGGTGGCCAAAAATAAACCTTAACGTACAATAATTTCCGTTTCCCAAACGGAGCCCTGTACTGCCGCCAGGTGAAAAAGCTGAGTATCCGTGAAACAGCCGATGCTACGGGCTACAGTCCCTCTCAAATATGTCGAATTCAGGCACTGCACCGAGAAAGTCAATCAGAAGTGGGGTGAGTGATCTATACGAGAGATATGATTTTTCTGGCTTTCTCAAAGTGGTCCAGTTTCATTTCCATGATCCACCATTGGGCTACTTCCATGAGTAATTCCGGGTCATCATTCTTGTTGGCAAAGAAAGCATAAAATGACACGCCAACATCATCCCCTTTCGCCGCAATCTTAGCTTCACATACTTTCACAATCTTCGCTCGGATACTGGGTCTCATTACCTTTCCCTGATGGTTGCAGATGGCACATGCTATCACACACAGGTGAATGGGTAGGAGAGGTTAAAAATTAGTCTTAACGTACAATAATTTTCGATATCCAAACTGACCCCAGAAACGGTTAGGTTGATTTTTTTAGCACGGATCGAAACTGCTAAATTTATACAAACCGCCAATTCCCAAACGAAATGCAACAAAGTGACCCACCGGTCAGGTACGGATAAAATAGCCGTATTGACCCTGTCGGAGACCCTGTTGCATGAAGGGAAAACATTTGACTCAGCATGAGCGCTTTTACATCGAAAAACGAAAAGCTGAAGGCGTTAATCAGTCCTGCATTGCCAGAGAACTGGATGTCTCTCGCTCTACCCTGAGCCGGGAGCTCAGACGTAATACGGACCCCGCCTTCAACGGACTTTACTCCTCCAGACGCGCTGATGCCTTAGCCAGACAACGGCGGGGCGCCACCTCGGCACACAATGCCTGTTTCCCTCTGGGCCAGCAGACACAAGACTTTCTCCGGCAGGCGCTGGCTGTACATACCTCCCCTGAGGTTATCTGTGGGAGACTGAAAATCCAGTTTGATATCGCCGTCAGCAAAAATACCCTCTACCGCTATATCCGTTCGGACAGACAGGCTGGCGGTAAGCTTTACCTTCAGCTCCCTCACCGGGGTAAACGCTATCGCTATGATACGGGTGAGCCCGGACGCACGCCCATCCCGGACAGGGTTGGCATTGAGCACAGGCCTGCTGAGGCTGAACTCAAACAGGTTCCCGGGCATGTTGAAATCGATACGATTTTTGGCAAAGACCAGAAGTCATTCCTGCTGACGGTCGTGGACAAAGCCACAAAGCAGGTCATTATCCGTAAACTCCCCAATAAGTGCGCTGAGAGCGTCGTGGAAGCGTTCAGGGACATCGTGGCGAATACTTTCTGTGAGTTTAAAACCCTGACGGCAGATAACGGACCCGAGTTTGCGAAACATAAGGACATCACTCAGGTAACGGGCGCAAAGGTTTACTTTGCCCGGCCTTATCATTCCTGGGAGCGGGGGTTGAATGAGCATACCAACGGTCTGATACGGCGGTTTTATCCGAAAGGAACCGATTTTAATGGCGTCAGCGATGAAGATATTGCGAGACTGGAGCACATCCTCAACACTCGGGGGCGCAAATCTCTGGAATACAGCTCACCGAATGAGGTATTTTTAGAGTATCTACTCGCTGCATAACGCATGATGGTTTGTTGCGTTTCGTTCGGGAATGGGGCCTTCAGCTTTTCGTTTTTCGATGTAAAAGCGCTCATGCTGAGTCAAATGTTTTCCCTTCATGCAACAGGGTCTCCGACAGGGTCAATACGGCTATTTTATCCGTACCTGACCGGTGGGTCACTTTGTTGCATTTCGTTTGGGAATTGGCGAACCCACTCTCTTTTCTCGCAAGTTACACAGCAATAAGCCTCTGATAGCTTCTCTACCCCTCACTGACGATAAGCTTGTTTCAGCTCTGATTACTCTTCTCCAGCGAGTTAAACACCCTAGCCTTCTGACTACCGAACACAGAGTAGAGCATTGCGGGAATGATTAATCCGACTACCCATGAAATATCCGTACCCAACCAATTATAGATTGGCCCGGTATATAATGTGGTCGAAATAAATGGGATTTGGATCAACACACCCAGAAAATAAATACTGATGCCGAAAAAATTCCAGCGCCCGTAACATCCATTCGGGTCCATGAGTGAAGCATTATCATAGTGCCCCTTTGAGACAAAATAGAAGCTAGCTATATTAATGGCCGCCCAAGGGGTGAAAAAAGTCAATAAGAAGAGTAGAAATGCTCTAAATGCTCTCAAGAAATCATCTTTAGCCAAGAAAGCCAGGCAGGTAGATACACCAACAATAAAAATGACAACAGCCAGTCGCTGATATTTATTGTGTTTAATATTTCCCTTGAAACCACTGATAATCGTGGTAAGGCACATTAAGCTGCCATAGGCGTTCAAGGTGGAAATCGTCACCTTGCCAAAAGCAATACTGAAATAGAGGAGCGCAGCCATTAATCCATTGGCTCCCAGACTGACAATATAACCAACTTCATTACCAGAAAACTGGCTACCGGCAAGCGCTGCCGCAAATACCCCTAATACCATAGATATTTGTGAACCAATCACGGAACCGGACCAGATAGAAAAGAAAATTTTTGCTGATGGGGTTTTACTGGGCAAGTAGCGTGAATAGTCAGACGCATAGGGAGAAAATGAAATTTGCCATGAGGCAGAGAGTGAAACGGCAATTAAGAATTTATCCCAATAAAAAAAACGATTTTCGAACAGCAAAGAGATGTCATTTACCGTCAGCAAGCGAATAAAAAGATAGGTAAAAGCGAGTATGCCCAGCACCGTAGCAACCCGGCCTAAACGGTGAATAAAGCGATAACCTATCATTGCAGAGATAATTATGATTATGGCAAAGGTCAGGATACCCGTGGCACTGCTGACATGAGCCAACTGTGAGATCGCTTGGCCAGCCAGGATCAGCCCGGTGGTATTGAAACCCATATAGAGTGTACAAACCAATACAATGGGGATCGACGCACCGAGCACACCAAATTGTGCCCGGCTGGTGACCATTTGCGGTAAACCAAGCTTTGGCCCCTGCATACCGTGTAGAGCCATAATGGCCCCACCGATTAACTGGCCAATCATTAAGCCTATAATTGACCAAAAGACGTCTCCACCCAGAACAACGGCAAGCGCCCCCGTAACAATGGCCGTAATTTGCAGGTTAGCACCAAACCACAGGGTGAATTGGCTGAATGGTTTGCCATGTCTCTCATTTTCTGGAATAAAGTCAATGACCCGAGCTTCGATCAATGGTGGTATTTTTGGCGTAGTCATCACGATCCTCACTAATTTCAAGGGGATTAAAAACAGGATGCTTATATATATTATCTATACTCTAAATCATTCGAGTTGCATGACAAAAACGCAACGCGTTTTTGAACAGTGCGTGCGCTGGCCCCTAGGGTGAGTATCATTAATGAGACTCATAATCCCCAGGAGCTTACTCAAGTCAGTGGCTGGGTTGAGTGAGGAAAGCCAACGCAAATGCAACTTGAAATATGACGAGTATATCGTTATTTTTATTAATCGGCAGATATCTTATTGTCGTAATGCATTTCCCAGAGCATCAAGAAACTGATTATTATCCTCATAGCTTCCAACCGAAACGCGCATGAATTGACGATATCCCTCCTCAGCCCAAGGCTTGATAATAACCCCCTGCTGTAATAGTGATGTATTAACCCTATCCACAGCGAGTGGGCTGGGGAAAAAAATAAAGTTAGCTACCGAGGGAATTGGCTGCAGCCCTAAATCTTGCCGCAAGACTTTATCCATCCGCTGCCGTTCGGTGCGAATATGTTCAATACTGGCAATCAGGTGTTCACTGTCTGCCAGTGCAGCAACGGCTGCCGCCTGTGCACAGCGGTTGACATTGAAGGGTGTCCGTAGACGATCAATCGATTCAGCCAAAGCCGAGTCGCTGGCGATCCCGTAACCGATGCGTAGTCCGGCTAAAGCATAGGCTTTGGAAAACGTTCTTAAAACCACATAATGACATTTGCTTTTTTGCAGCATTTCCAGACAGTCTGGATAGTCGGTTTCACCGTTCGCATATTCGAAATAAGCTTCGTCAAATACCAGCAAAGTATGTGGTGGTAAGTTATCAATAACATATTGCAGCTCATCACCATTAAGCGCCGAACCGACGGGGTTTGACGGCGATGAAAACATGAGTAGACGTGTACGTGGTGTCATCGCTGCCATAAGAGCATGAACATCAATACGCATGTCCTGACCCATGGGAACGCCTATGACTTCAGCACCTGCTGCTTGTGGATAGATAATATGCAAACCGAATGATGGGAGCACCGTGACTACCTGATCGCCGTGATCGAGAAATACCCGGCAAATAATACTGAGCAAATCTTCAGATCCATTGCCAAAAACCAGTTTTTTTTCATCAATAACCAGTTTTTGTGCCAGTGCTTTACGCAACAGGCTACAAGACGGGTCCGGATAAAGGGCACTCTGGTGGGCTGCCGCAGCCAATGCGGCTAATGCTTTAGGTGAAACCCCCAATGGATTTTCATTGCTGCCAAGCTTGGCAACCCGTAAAACGCCATATCGCTCCTGGACGCTTTCAATCGACAATCCCGCATTATATCTGCCAAGAGCTTGTACTTGAGACCGCGCGAAGGTGTTTGATTTATACATATAACAAGGTCCTTTTCATTAATCGGATACGGATAATGGCAACACGACAAAGTTGATACTGCTTCGGCTTCAATAGTTTGAGTCAGAGAACGCGATAACCGATGAGTTAACTTGATAGTTTATGATTATCGTTTGTTAACATATACCCGTATATACAGGAGGTGACAACTTTAGGTCTCTATGGGTTTTCCTTTACTCAGAAAAGAAAAATTAAAATAAAAAATCATATTAATTATACGGTTAAGATCATTCGCTTTTATGAAAAACTCCCCTAATAGTTTTTTAACATGAATTACTTAGAAAAATCAGCATGAGATCGGTATGATTCTGAGTTGCGAGTCACATTTAATTTACATTTATTTCACATTAATCATCGAGCCCGACTCTACTGAAGGTTCGTAATCAGTACGTCATCCGCCAATTCCCAAACGAAATGCAACAAAGTGACCCACCGGTCAGGTACGGATAAAATAGCCGTATTGACCCTGTCGGAGACCCTGTTGCATGAAGGGAAAACATTTGACTCAGCATGAGCGCTTTTACATCGAAAAACGAAAAGCTGAAGCGCCAATTCCCAAACGAAATGCAACAAAGTGACCCACCGGTCAGGTACGGATAAAATAGCCGTATTGACCCTGTCGGAGACCCTGTTGCATGAAGGGAAAACATTTGACTCAGCATGAGCGCTTTTACATCGAAAAACGAAAAGCTGAAGGCGTTAATCAGTCCTGCATTGCCAGAGAGCTCGGCGTCTCTCGCTCTACCCTGAGCCGGGAGCTCAGACGTAATACGGACCCCGCCTTCAACGGACTTTACTCCTCCAGACGCGCTGATGCCTTAGCCAGACAACGGCGGGGCGCCACCTCGGCACACAATGCCTGTTTCCCTCTGGGCCAGCAGACACAAGACTTTCTCCGGCAGGCGCTGGCTGTACATACCTCCCCTGAGGTTATCTCTGGGAGACTGAAAATCCAGTTTGATATCGCCGTCAGCAAAAATACCCTCTACCGCTATATCCGTTCGGACAGACAGGCTGGCGGTAAGCTTTACCTTCAGCTCCCTCACCGGGGTAAACGCTATCGCTATGATACTGGTGAGCCCGGACGCACGCCCATCCCGGACAGGGTTGGCATTGAGCACAGGCCTGCTGAGGCTGAACTCAAACAGGTTCCCGGGCATGTTGAAATCGATACGATTTTTGGCAAAGACCAGAAGTCATTCCTGCTGACGGTCGTGGACAAAGCCACAAAGCAGGTCATTATCCGTAAACTCCCCAATAAGTGCGCTGAGAGCGTCGTGGAAGCGTTCAGGGACATCGTGGCGAATACTTTCTGCGAGTTTAAAACCCTGACGGCAGATAACGGACCCGAGTTTGCGAAACATAAGGACATCACTCAGGTAACGGGCGCAAAGGTTTACTTTGCCCGGCCTTATCATTCCTGGGAGCGGGGGTTGAATGAGCATACCAACGGTCTGATACGGCGGTTTTACCCGAAAGGAACCGATTTTAATGGCGTCAGCGATGAAGATATTGCGAGACTGGAGCACATCCTCAACACTCGGGGGCGCAAATCTCTGGAATACAGCTCACCGAATGAGGTATTTTTAGAGTATCTACTCGCTGCATAACGCATGATGGTTTGTTGCGTTTCGTTCGGGAATGGGGCGAAGACCTGATTGTTTTGCAGCTAACTATTGGTTGATTGCAGATAATCCCATTTATCTATTTGCAGGTAAGTGTGCATAAAAGATATAGCATCAGTGTTGATGGGGGTTTTCTGCATGTTCCGTTGAGATAATCACGATAGGTGCGGTTAAAAAACAAGCCATTCCAACCGATGGACGAAGAACGGCCTCCGCAGGGAAACGGATTAGTAAAAAGAGGGTGGTTAGTGAGGCGGGGCAGTGCCTGGCTGCTCCATATTTACCAGCTCAAGCTGGTAAAGCTGAGTCCAGACCATTTTTTCAAACTGCTGAGGGCCCCATTCCCGAACGAAACGCAACAAACCATCATGCGTTATGCAGCGAGTAGATACTCTAAAAATACCTCATTCGGTGAGCTGTATTCCAGAGATTTGCGCCCCCGAGTGTTGAGGATGTGCTCCAGTCTCGCAATATCTTCATCGCTGACGCCATTAAAATCGGTTCCTTTCGGATAAAACCGCCGTATCAGACCGTTGGTATGCTCATTCAACCCCCGCTCCCAGGAATGATAAGGCCGGGCAAAGTAAACCTTTGCGCCCGTTACCTGAGTGATGTCCTTATGTTTCGCAAACTCGGGTCCGTTATCTGCCGTCAGGGTTTTAAACTCGCAGAAAGTATTCGCCACGATGTCCCTGAACGCTTCCACGACGCTCTCAGCGCACTTATTGGGGAGTTTACGGATAATGACCTGCTTTGTGGCTTTGTCCACGACCGTCAGCAGGAATGACTTCTGGTCTTTGCCAAAAATCGTATCGATTTCAACATGCCCGGGAACCTGTTTGAGTTCAGCCTCAGCAGGCCTGTGCTCAATGCCAACCCTGTCCGGGATGGGCGTGCGTCCGGGCTCACCCGTATCATAGCGATAGCGTTTACCCCGGTGAGGGAGCTGAAGGTAAAGCTTACCGCCAGCCTGTCTGTCCGAACGGATATAGCGGTAGAGGGTATTTTTGCTGACGGCGATATCAAACTGGATTTTCAGTCTCCCACAGATAACCTCAGGGGAGGTATGTACAGCCAGCGCCTGCCGGAGAAAGTCTTGTGTCTGCTGGCCCAGAGGGACACAGGCATTGTGTGCCGAGGTGGCGCCCCGCCGTTGTCTGGCTAAGGCATCAGCGCGTCTGGAGGAGTAAAGTCCGTTGAAAGCGGGGTCCGTATTACGCCTGAGCTCCCGGCTCAGGGTAGAGCGAGAGACATCCAGTTCTCTGGCAATGCAGGACTGATTAACGCCTTCAGCTTTTCGTTTTTCGATGTAAAAGCGCTCATGCTGAGTCAAATGTTTTCCCTTCATGCAACAGGGTCTCCGACAGGGTCAATACGGCTATTTTATCCGTACCTGACCGGTGGGTCACTTTGTTGCATTTCGTTTGGGAATTGGCGAGGGGTTAGGTGGTGTATATCACCATTCATATCGCGGAAAATACGCTCGGCCACCTGACGCTTTCGCTCATCGAACGGTAATTCGGCCAGCTTACGCCGTTGTTTGCCCTCAATAGCGCGTGTACGGCGGCTAAGTATCGTCTGATGGCGGCAACGTTCATACCAGCGCTTACGGGCTTCTTTTACTGTCATAGCCTCGCCGGGTTGTAGAATGCCGTCCTCAATAGCGCGGAGGCGTTCCTCCTGCTCGGCACGTAGCTTGTCCATATCCACACCGGTAAGACGCCAGCCTTCTTCTGTAATGATTATATGCTTAGGAAAACGGCACCCGTTCACATAATCCCACTCAGTTTCAGGCGCAAGGACTATACCAAACCTCGCCAGTTCGTCTATCAGACGTGACACCCTGGATACCGTTACAGCGGTTTCCGGAATGATGTGGCCATCTTCTTCCCGTGGGCTGAGTTCTTCAGCCAGCTTAGTGATGTTGATAGTGACAATACCGGTAGCAAGATCGGCTTTGTTGACGAAAAGCACAAACAACGCATCGAGCAAACGTCGGCGTACTTCACGGAAAGCTCTTTTTCTGTCCGCGACAGGTCGCAAAAAAGTGAAGATTGGATCGGCAGAAACACGACGACGAATAACCCAGGCACCAGAAGTTTTGTCCTGGCTCATAAGGTTACGTAAGGCTCGACCATGCTGTTTACTGAGGGGCTTATAATGCGCCGGACGCACGTAGAGCGGTAACGGACATTTACAGGCTGTAGAATGTTCGCCACGGTGACGTTTATCGGGGTTTTCTTGGGAAGATTTAGTCTGGTTACCCAC
>NZ_JBSJQF010000004.1:0-50038 GCF_056636475.1 Yersinia antarctica | reverse complement strand
TTTTTAGCCTCTAGTTCACACACGTTTAACGCTGGCGAACTTGTCAAAGCAAAATCTTGGCAGTAGAATAAGAGTTGTTCAGGTCGCTATGTCTACTAGCCTGGAGTCTGCGATTGCTGTATGAGCCCGTGCAAAGGTTCATACAGTGTGATTTTGAAAAGCCCCGTCTAAACAGCGGGGCTTTTTTCTTTTCTAAGCCCCAAGCTTATCAGCATCTTAACCTTTTCGTATAACATTTTTTACTGAGTATTTACTCATTTGAGCCATAACTCATTTACTCATTTAACCCATAACTCATTTACTCATTTTGTTACTCGCTCGATGTACTCAGTTAAAACAAGCGCCATGCTCTTACCTTTGCTGGCCGCATACATTTTCAGCTTTGAATGCAACTCTTCATCTATCTCAAAATTAACCCGTTTCAGTTTAGGTTTATCAGCCAAACTAGCCAGCGTTGCGGCTTTGTCTTTGCTGCTGCTTGGTCGGCCAGCTTTCAAAATTCCTACTTTACTCATTTCCACACCCCTACTCATTTACTCAAATACTTATTTACTCAAACGAGCTTTGCTTTAATCTCTGCTGCTAAGGCGCGCATTTCATTAGCGGCACTACCTTTTGGCTCTACGTCCATAACGGTTGTTCCGCTGGCTGCGGTGGTTGGATAAAGAACCCGTTGCATGATGCGTGTATCTAAAACGGGTAAACCATAGCCTGCTAGAACTTCTGCAACGTCAGCACCAATCTTTGTTCCTGCAATCGCTCTTGATACAACAAAGGCCGCTTTTAGCTTCCCGTCTGTTATCTCGATGCGCTGTTTTACCAAGTCAACTAAATCTGATGTTGCCCACACATCGTATGGGCTTGGCTGCACAGGTATCAGGATAAAGTCAGCCGCTTTAATCGCAGAGACTGCAAGGTCTGCCGCCTGTGGCGCACCATCAATCACAACAAAATCTTTACGGGCAATATGTTTTATATCGCGCTCAATCGTTGGGCGGTCAATACCAACAACAGCTAAAGGCTGGTCTTCTCTGACTGCTGCCCAGTCTCTAGTGCTGCCCTGTGGGTCTGAATCCACTAGCAAAACGTCTGCACCGTCCAACTGTAAAGCCCGTGCTAAGTGGGTTGCTATTGTTGTTTTCCCTGAGCCGCCCTTTTGATTTAACACTGCAATAACGTACATATTTAAACCCCTGTTGTGTGATGATGCCTTGGTTGCCTGTGCTGATTTTACTCATTTACTCATTTGATGCAAGTACTATTATACTCATTTGAGTATTTGCTTTGATCTATAAATGCAGGAAGAAGGTCATACGACCATGGTACGGATGCTTATACACTGGGTTGTGATCTTGGCATGATCGACTTCCCTGTCCTGTCAACAGCAGGCTAATGCGCGTTTTACAGGTATAAATAAGTCACTGGAGCAGAACCAAACTAGACTTCATCTGGTTCAAATCCACCAGCATCAGGAGGGGGCTTAACTGTGCGTTTAGTAATAAAAACAGGAGGTGTTCCGTGTAGAAGTACACCGTTTGCAACAACGTATTTAATGGGGATTTTAGGATTATTAATATCTTTCCCACCATCCTTGTGCCATTTTTCTTCCCATCTATCGTAATAAAACTCCAAATTCTCAGGTTTCAAAAGATAAACTGATTGAAGGCTAATGTCTTTATAGATCGCAAAAACCCAAGGTACTTTTCTGTACTTAGCGATAATAGAAGGATTCATATGGTGATGTGTCGAAAAACCAGCCGTAAGGGTTATGTTTACTGATTTCAGCTCATACTCTTGACCAGAGGCATCCTTGGCATCATTACCTTCTCGACCTGGAAGAACATCAAGACCAAGGAGTAAAAGAACCTGTAAAAGTTTTCCTCCATTATCCTGAAATATATCGTTAATTCCGTGTCTAGTCGCAAGGTCTTGGTACTCCTGCACCGAGGGCCAAACTTCCTTTAAAACTTTATAATCTTCGTGCGGCTCAAGCTTCATGTCTTAGATTTTTCCAACAATGAGGCGGGAGGCACACCAAGCGCTAACGCTAACCGCTCAATATTATCAATAGATATGTTCCGCTCTCCGCGCTCTACAGAACCAATGTAGGTTCTGTGAAGCCCAGCAAAGTCGGCTAGCGCCTCTTGAGACAAGCCAAGACCCTCCCGAACCGTGCGAAGATTCAGAGCAAAAAGCTTTCTGGTAGACGAGGACTTTGACTTGCTGTTCATATCAGAGATAATGGGCAGTAGATGACAATGAATCTACAGACTTTGAGTAGCAATATTAAATGACTACAACCATGAAAACACAGCCTGCTTACTACACTTCAAAGGGAGCCACATTCATTGGCGACTCACTTGAGTTGCTTGAAGAGCTACCTGATGACAGCGTTAATCTGGTAATTACTAGTCCACCTTTCGCACTGCAAAGACAAAAAGAATATGGAAATTTAGACCAGCATGAATACATCGATTGGTTCTTGCAGTTCGGTCGAATTGTTCATAAAAAACTACGGAAAGATGGCAGTTTTGTTGTGGATTTTGGTGGTGCATATATGAAGGGTGTACCAGTACGAAGCTTATATAATTTTCGTGTATTAATACGCATGGTTGATGAGCTTGGGTTCTTTCTTGCAGAGGACTTCTACTGGTTTAATCCATCAAAATTACCAAGCCCAATCGAATGGGTAAACAAGCGAAAAATGCGCGTAAAGGACTCAGTAAACACTGTTTGGTGGTTTAGTAAAACAGAGTGGCCACAAGCAGACATAACAAAAGTGCTAGCCCCTTACAGCGATAGAATGAAGAAGCTAATTGAGAATCCAGATAAGTACTATAAGCCCCAATTACGACCATCTGGGCATGACATAGGTAAAGGTTTTGCTAAAGATAATGGTGGTTCTATACCATCAAACTTACTGCAAATACCAAACTCAGAATCAAGCGGACTGTACTTAACAGGTTGCAAAATAGCAGATGTAAAGCGTCACCCTGCTCGCTTCCCTGCAAAACTGCCTGAGTTCTTTATTAAAATGTTAACTGAGCCCGGTGATCTAATTATAGATATATTTGGAGGTTCAAATACGACAGGGCAAGTTGCCCAAGCGGAAGATAGACGCTGGATGACTTTTGAGGCAGTACCTGAATATGTTGCTGCATCAGCATTTAGATTCATTGATAAGGATGTAAACCCTCAAAAAATGCGGCAGTTATACAATGAAATAGTTGAGGGAAAATCTATAGATATTGATAAATTCACTGCTGAATTAAACAATTAGCGCGCCCCCCTAAAACTAGCCGCCTTTGGCGGCTACCCAGACGCCAATTCCCAAACGAAATGCAACAAAGTGACCCACCGGTCAGGTACGGATAAAATAGCCGTATTGACCCTGTCGGAGACCCTGTTGCATGAAGGGAAAACATTTGACTCAGCATGAGCGCTTTTACATCGAAAAACGAAAAGCTGAAGGCGTTAATCAGTCCTGCATTGCCAGAGAACTGGATGTCTCTCGCTCTACCCTGAGCCGGGAGCTCAGGCGTAATACGGACCCCGCTTTCAACGGACTTTACTCCTCCAGACGCGCTGATGCCTTAGCCAGACAACGGCGGGGCGCCACCTCGGCACACAATGCCTGTGTCCCTCTGGGCCAGCAGACACAAGACTTTCTCCGGCAGGCGCTGGCTGTACATACCTCCCCTGAGGTTATCTGTGGGAGACTGAAAATCCAGTTTGATATCGCCGTCAGCAAAAATACCCTCTACCGCTATATCCGTTCGGACAGACAGGCTGGCGGTAAGCTTTACCTTCAGCTCCCTCACCGGGGTAAACGCTATCGCTATGATACGGGTGAGCCCGGACGCACGCCCATCCCGGACAGGGTTGGCATTGAGCACAGGCCTGCTGAGGCTGAACTCAAACAGGTTCCCGGGCATGTTGAAATCGATACGATTTTTGGCAAAGACCAGAAGTCATTCCTGCTGACGGTCGTGGACAAAGCCACAAAGCAGGTCATTATCCGTAAACTCCCCAATAAGTGCGCTGAGAGCGTCGTGGAAGCGTTCAGGGACATCGTGGCGAATACTTTCTGCGAGTTTAAAACCCTGACGGCAGATAACGGACCCGAGTTTGCGAAACATAAGGACATCACTCAGGTAACGGGCGCAAAGGTTTACTTTGCCCGGCCTTATCATTCCTGGGAGCGGGGGTTGAATGAGCATACCAACGGTCTGATACGGCGGTTTTATCCGAAAGGAACCGATTTTAATGGCGTCAGCGATGAAGATATTGCGAGACTGGAGCACATCCTCAACACTCGGGGGCGCAAATCTCTGGAATACAGCTCACCGAATGAGGTATTTTTAGAGTATCTACTCGCTGCATAACGCATGATGGTTTGTTGCGTTTCGTTCGGGAATGGGGCCATGGATTGTTAACTTTCGTTAACAACCACGTGCCTACAGCTGCGCTGCAAAGGTGTCCTTTGAAACCCTAAAGCAAGCCTCTACGAGTCTAAAAAAAGCCTAACCACATACCTATTCCATGAAACATTGCTATAGGAAAAAATAATGCACCAGCAATTAAAAAACCCCAGCTATCATCTTTAAAACAAACAATTACATGAGTTAGCCAAGCAGCAAACATAGTTATAAAAAATAACCCTGTTAGCCCAGCGAGAAATAAATCCTTTATTTTTTCCAAAGCATTTTCCTATAAATTTTAATTTAAATATAAAATTACAAGCTAATCAGGCGGCTCATAAAGACAATTTATAATAGCCTCAACTCCTACCCAACCACTCAATTCTGCGGCATCCAACACTTGCGCACGTAACCCTGCTTTACGCACCCAGCCCCACTGCTGTGGCGTTATATGCCCCAACAGATCAGCTTTATCTTCTTGTTTAGCTGCAATTTCTTCGTCTGTTAAATCATCCACGCCCACCAAGTCTTTTAGACCACGCGACCAGAGCAGCTGGCGTTTGCCGCGCATCACCTTGGCATATTCAACAAACTTTGCCCCCGCTACTTTGTCGCCATCACGTGCCAGGGCAAGTAATCCAAACGCCCCATTCCCGAACGAAACGCAACAAACCATCATGCGTTATGCAGCGAGTAGATACTCTAAAAATACCTCATTCGGTGAGCTGTATTCCAGAGATTTGCGCCCCCGAGTGTTGAGGATGTGCTCCAGTCTCGCAATATCTTCATCGCTGACGCCATTAAAATCGGTTCCTTTCGGATAAAACCGCCGTATCAGACCGTTGGTATGCTCATTCAACCCCCGCTCCCAGGAATGATAAGGCCGGGCAAAGTAAACCTTTGCGCCCGTTACCTGAGTGATGTCCTTATGTTTCGCAAACTCGGGTCCGTTATCTGCCGTCAGGGTTTTAAACTCGCAGAAAGTATTCGCCACGATGTCCCTGAACGCTTCCACGACGCTCTCAGCGCACTTATTGGGGAGTTTACGGATAATGACCTGCTTTGTGGCTTTGTCCACGACCGTCAGCAGGAATGACTTCTGGTCTTTGCCAAAAATCGTATCGATTTCAACATGCCCGGGAACCTGTTTGAGTTCAGCCTCAGCAGGCCTGTGCTCAATGCCAACCCTGTCCGGGATGGGCGTGCGTCCGGGCTCACCATGAAGTGGTCAACAAAAATTGGCCACGGTTTTAGAGCTTTCCCAAAATAATCGCTCTGATTCATTGGGTGTTAATCCACCATTGTATTGGTGGGGTCTGAGTTGGCTGTAATAGCCAATGATGTAATTCGTTATGGCGTTATTTGCTTCGCCAAAATTAGCGTATCCACAGTTGGGTACCCATTCTGATTTAAGACTGCGAAAAAATCGCTCCATTGGACTGTTGTCCCAGCAATTCCCACGTCGACTCATGCTTTGCTTTATCCGATAACGCCACAGTAACCGTCTAAATTCCTTGCTGGTATAGTGACTTCCTTGGTCAGAATGATACATAACGTCAGCCGGTTTCCCCCGGGCTTCCCAGGCCATCGTTAATGCTTTTCCTGTTAGGGCTGAGTCTGGAGAAAACGACATCGCCCAGCCTATTGGCTTGCGGGAAAATAAATCCAGAACAACCGCCAGATAAGCCCAGCGTTTGCCCGTCCAGATATAGGTCACGTCGCCGCACCAGGCCTGATTAGGCTCTGTTACTGCAAACTGGCGATCCAGATGATTAGGGACATCCACATGCTCTTTTGTGGCTTTTTTGTAGCGATGCTCCGGTTGCTGGCAACTGACAATATTAAGCTCTTTCATTATCTTACTGGCTCGCCAGCGACTTAACGGGACACCTTTTGCACTCACCATCTCGGCAATACTTCTTGCTCCCGCTGAGCCATTACTGACACGGTGTACTTCACGAACCAGTCCCTGTAAGACGATGCGTTTTGCATCAGGCAGCCGTGGCCGACTTGACCAGTAGCGATAACTGCTGCGATGGGTCCCGAACACATTGCAAATAAAGGCAACAGGAAAGCGCGTCCTGAGTTTCTCAACTAACGAGAATTGTTCAGGGAGTCTGACATCAAGAGCGCGGTAGCCTTTTTTAGAATATCGTTTTCCATTTCAACACGTTGTAACCTTTTCTTAAGCGCCTGTATTTCGATATGCTCTGGGGTTATGGCGGATGCTTTCGGTGTTTTCCCGTTGGTTTCATCGCGGATCTGATAAATCCATCGCTTCAGCGCAGAGATACTGACATTCATCGCCTTAGCCGCTTCCGGTTGTGTGTAATTATGCAGTAGGACCAGTTGCGCACATTCACGTTTGAATTCAGGACTAAATTTGTTGGTCATTATGCCACCTGTTTGGTTGATGAACTGACAATAGCAGTTCTTTTCAAATGGCCAAATTCAGTATTCCACTTCAGCTCAATGCCAACCCTGTCCGGGATGGGCGTGCGTCCGGGCTCACCCGTATCATAGCGATAGCGTTTACCCCGGTGAGGGAGCTGAAGGTAAAGCTTACCGCCAGCCTGTCTGTCCGAACGGATATAGCGGTAGAGGGTATTTTTGCTGACGGCGATATCAAACTGGATTTTCAGTCTCCCACAGATAACCTCAGGGGAGGTATGTACAGCCAGCGCCTGCCGGAGAAAGTCTTGTGTCTGCTGGCCCAGAGGGACACAGGCATTGTGTGCCGAGGTGGCGCCCCGCCGTTGTCTGGCTAAGGCATCAGCGCGTCTGGAGGAGTAAAGTCCGTTGAAGGCGGGGTCCGTATTACGCCTGAGCTCCCGGCTCAGCGTAGAGCGAGAGACGCCGAGCTCTCTGGCAATGCAGGACTGATTAACGCCTTCAGCTTTTCGTTTTTCGATGTAAAAGGGGTCAGTTTGGATATCGAAAATTATTGTACGTTAAGACTAATTTTTAACCTCTCCTACCCATTCACCTGTGTGTGATAGCATGTGCCATCTGCAACCATCAGGGAAAGGTAATGAGACCCAGTATCCGAGCGAAGATTGTGAAAGTATGTGAAGCTAAGATTGCGGCGAAAGGGGATGATGTTGGCGTGTCATTTTATGCTTTCTTTGCCAACAAGAATGATGACCCGGAATTACTCATGGAAGTAGCCCAATGGTGGATCATGGAAATGAAACTGGACCACTTTGAGAAAGCCAGAAAAATCATATCTCTCGTATAGATCACTCACCCCACTTCTGATTGACTTTCTCGGTGCAGTGCCTGAATTCGACATATTTGAGAGGGACTGTAGCCCGTAGCATCGGCTGTTTCACGGATACTCAGCTTTTTCACCTGGCGGCAGTACAGGGCTCCGTTTGGGAAACGGAAATTATTGTACGTTAAGGTTTATTTTTGGCCACCATAGAAAAGAAGAGCCTTAACTTGAGCAGGCTCTCATATCTTTATGCCCCGAAATGATACATTTATAGGTTAAATTATGTGCTATTTAGCAACATTCATGGAGCTTTTTTGTTGTTACATCAAGAACCTGTTTTAGCAGGCTTTTAGCCATAGATGTGTATTCATTCGTGTTATCTACCTCATTGCTCATAAAGTCGTCATAAATAACTTTGCGAACAGATTGAGGTATCTGAGGGTCACATACTTTTTGAAGTATTAATTGTAATTTTTCAAGTCGTTCAGTTCTGCGTTCAATCAACGCACTTCTATTTAGTTTTAGTATTCTTTGTGTGGAATCACCTTTCATGGTGATTCCAAAGGCAATGGGGCCGGTAAAAATCAATTCATTCTCTGGATCTCCGGAATATGGATCTTGAATATTTTCAGCAAATGGGTCTATGTCGGATTTATTTTGATTGCAAATCTCACAGGATAGCGTTAAATTTTCCCATTCAAATCTTTTAGATTCGTCGAGCGATTTTGGATAAATATGCTCAATATCTCCATGATGTATATGTCGTAGTTTACTTTCACAATAAGCACATTTTCCTGACGTCTCTTTAATCAGTTGTTCTTTAATTTCTTTATGATTATATTTTGATTTTAAATAGTGAGTTGACTCTATCCCCTTAGATATACTCATCAAGTGCAAGTCAGTCCATTGCTTGCTATTTTTAATAAGGACTTTAGGTTCAGGAAATTTAGTCAATTTAATCATAGTATTTCCTCCCCATGACATTATCAATAGCCTCTGGATAAAACTCTGACAGCCCAGAAGACTCTAATTCACTTCTGAGATTTTTTAGAGTTTCAGTTGTTATATTTTCTCTCGTAAACTTTGCGCAGATCCGCTGCAACTCATCATCAGCCCATTGCGGCATGGTAATAGATACACCTAATACATCTCTAAGTATTTTATTTGCTGTTGCTGCTTTTTGCTGTAAATCTAATTTAAATGATATTACTTTTTTGGGGCCTGTTTCTGGAGTTGATATATGTTCATACTTTAAGGCATATACATTAGACTCTTTCATTGAAGAAACCATAAATGGACTATGAGTAACAACAATGAATTGAATTTTCGGAAACGCTTCGGATAGATTATTCAGCAAAGTACGCTGCATGGCTGGATGAAGGTGGTTTTCAGGTTCATCAATTATCACGGTAAATGATTCATTTTCTTGAGAAAATAAGAGAATTTGCCATGCGATATCAATTATTGACATAATCCCACCAGATGTGGAATCCAATATAAAATCTCCTGACTTTGTTTCAAGCACAACATCGGGAATTTCAATTCTTATATTTTCAAAACCAATGTCTACAGGCAATACAATTCTCAATACATCTATAAATGAAAGAAATGTTTTTTCTGACCTTGTGCTTTTTTTCACATATTCGTTGCCAATGCCTAAAGCAGCCATAGATATTAAAGATTCTTTCATTTCTACTGTTGGGCTTGCATTAAAAGACGTATCCTCGATATGCCTCTTATATGCCGCCAAGTGTTTTTTATATGATTCATTTGCGTCGATGATTTTTGTGGGTATTTTGTCAACTTGTTTATAACTATTTGCAACTCTATGCGAGTGTATAAACAACCCTTTTATTTTGTTGTTTTTGTTTTCAATTAATACGTCATAATCAACCTTCGATAGCTCATTTTCTATCAATAAATTTGCCATCACTCCATCTGAATATTGAATAAATCCTATTTTATAATTTCCCTTATTTAAGGGTGTGTTTTCTTCGCAATTTTTGAATAATAATCTCTCTTGAGATTCATCATAATAAGGTACTGCCAAAAACTTATAGTCCCATTGAAAGTGCTTGGCTAATATCCTCAGAATTGTTGATTTACCAGACCCATTAGCTCCAGTTATTATTGTCATCTTGTCATGAATGTCAATATCAACATTTCCGAACTGTCGCCAGTTTGATATGCTTATTTTCTGTAATCTCATACAAATCCCTTATATAATCTAGTGCGTTATAATTGAAATCAATTTCATTTTAAAGCGACATTCTATTTTAAGGCTGCTGTTTATCATATTTTTTATAAATTGATTGTATACGACAAACCTGTGAAACACTGTACCCCGTAGCATCTGCAGTTTCACTGATACTCAGTTTCTTAACCTGTCGGTAGTACAGAACTTTCTGATGCCGTTCATGATCGGCCTGCTTCCCACGGTATTTACCAAGCGTGTGGGCTCGGTCAATTCCCTGTTTTTGCCGCTGGCGACGACTCAGCCAGTCCTTATGCGACATCGCGGCCATCAGGTCGATAAGCATGTTATTGATGGCGGTTATCACGGCACGGGTGATTGGATCAACCTGCGAAGGATCTTTATCTGACAACGCCTGCCATGAGGTGGGGACATCCAAGCTGACAATTCGCAGCTCATGTTGTTCTATCTGCTTTTTCAGCGTCATCCAGTCGCTGTTGCTCAGGCGGGTCAGACGGTCTATCTGCTCGACCAGCAAAATATCATTACGGTGGCTGTCCATCAGCAAGCGTCCCAGCTCCGGGCGGTCAAGTTTTGTCCCGCTGATATTCTCCCGGTAATAGCTAGCGATTTTATGCCCTCGTTCCTGAACGAACTGCTCCAGCATCTCTTTTGCCCGATCGGCGAACTGATCTTCCGTCGATGCCCTCAAATAAGCTCTGATGAACATTTTTCCACCGCATTATCTCATTTAGGTTATTGCATTTACTCTATCGCATATAGGTTATGTCATTCATCGTGTGCCGTCACGTTTTGATTATGGTGTCAGGGTGTACCCTTATGCGATAACCATTTTCGTTAAAAACACCACACTGAATAATTTACGAGGGAAACTATATGGCAAGGAGGCAGATTCTTTCGCTGTCGGAAAGAGAATCATTACGGGCATTACCAGACGATGAGTTAACGCTGACCCGAATGGCGTATTTCAGTGAACATGATCTGGCGCTTATCAGGGCTCACCGTAAACCCGCCAGCCGTTTTGGTTTCGCCGTCCTTCTTTGCTATCTGAAAAATGTCGGCTTTTCCCCAGATAAAAAAACTCCACCATCTGACGCGCTGCTGAAGCATATCGCCAGCAGGCTAAAACTCACCGGGGATCTCTGGCCTGCTTACCTTTCCGGCAGGGATACAACCCGGCGTGAGCATTTAACCGAACTGTACCGATATCTTGACGTAAAAGCGTTCACCAGCAAAATACAACAGGACTGTCTTACACACCTGCTGTCGATGGCGACGCGCACTGATAAAGGTATTCTCCTGGCCGAAGAGTTACTGGTCTATCTCCGGCAGAACAACGTGATAATCCCTGCGATTGATGTTGTGGAGCGTACCTGCGCGGAAGCCATGGCAGGCGGAGATAAAATTGTATTTCAGACCCTGAATGCCCCGTTAACTCCGGCTCACAGGGATGCCCTGGATCGTTTACTTGAGTCATCAGATAATCAGCCTTCCAGGCTGACATGGCTTCTGCAACCGCCGGGTAAAATCAATGGTAAGAACGTGCTGCAACATCTTGATCGGCTCAGTAGCATTGAATCGCTGGCATTACCGGAAGGTATAGATCGTACCATTCACCAGAACCGGTTGCTGAAACTGGCGCGGGAAGGCCGAAAGATGAGCAGCCGGGATTTGACCAGATTTTCAGCAGCCCGGCGTCATGCGATCCTGGTGTGTGTGCTGGAAGAAGCCAGAGCCACACTGACAGACGAAGTGATTGAGCTGCATGAGCGAATGCTGAACAGCCTTTTCAGCAAAGCCAAAAGAACACAGGCTGAGCGCCTTCAGCAGGCTGGAAAGCTGATCCAGTCAAAACTGAGGCAATACATCGATGTCGGTCAGGCTCTGTCTGAAGCCCGTGATTCCGGTGGCGATCCATGGCTCGCAATAGAAAACATACTGCCATGGCCTGAATTTGTCGCCAGTCTGGAGGAAACTCGCCATCTCGCCAGAAAAAATAATTTTGACCCGCTGCATATTATTACCGAGAAATACAGCACATTACGGAAATATGCCCCTCGCATGTTGTCCGCTTTACAGTTAGTCGCAACCCCGGCAGCGCAACCTCTGGCTGATGCGCTGGTTGTGATCAAAGATATGTACCGGAAACAGTCACGTAAAGTACCGGTGACAGCGCCTCTTGAGTTTGTCCCTGAAAGCTGGCGCAAGGTGGTGATTACACCTGCGGGTATTGACCGGCAGTACTATGAATTTTGTGCGCTCAGCGAGCTTAAGGGAGCGTTGCGCTCCGGGGATATCTGGGTTAAAGGCTCACGCCGCTACAAAAACTTTGATGATTACCTCATTCCCGAAAAGGACTTTGACAAACTCACACCGGCGCTGCCACTGCCCGTATCTGCTGATTATCATGAGTACATTACCAGCCGTATGACTCTGCTTCAGTCTAAACTTGAAGAGGTCAATGCCATGGCTGCCCTTGGTGAACTGCCCGATGTGGAAATATCTGACAGGGGCGTAAAAGTCTCTCCGCTGGATAACTGCGTTCCGGTGCAGGTTTCACCGCTGGCAGAGCTGGTTTACAGCATGTTACCGCGCCCTAAAATCACGGAAATTCTCGACGAGGTAAATAGCTGGACGACGTTTACCCGACATTTTTCGCATATAAAAAATGACATTACCCGTCCCGATACCCGCCTGCTTCTCACCACCATTCTTGCGGATGGCATCAATCTTGGTTTGACCAAAATGGCAGAAGCCTGCCCCGGGAGCACCAAATCATCACTCGAAGATATTCAGGCATGGTACATCCGTGACGAAACCTATTCAGCCGCCCTTGCAGAGCTGGTAAATGCGCAGGGGAAACGGCCGTTGGCGGCATTCTGGGGAGACGGGACAACGTCATCATCAGATGGACAGAATTTCAGAACAGGCAGCTCAGGCCGCTACGCAGGGCAGGTTAACCCGAAATATGGGCAGGAGCCTGGACGTCAGTTTTATACCCATATTTCGGATCAATACAGCCCGTTTTACACCTGCATAATTAGTCGGGTCAGGGATTCAACCCATGTGCTCGATGGCTTGCTGTACCACGAAAGTGACCTAGAAATCAGAGAGCATTACACCGATACCGCAGGTTTCACCGATCATGTCTTTGCCCTGATGCATCTGCTGGGATTTGCATTTTGTCCACGAATTAGGGATCTCCACGACAAGAAGCTGTTTATCAAAGGGAAAGCAGATCAATACCCGGCGCTTCAGTCACTGATATCCACGACCAGCCTGAATCTGAAAGAGATCGAAATTCACTGGCATGAAGTACTACGGCTGGCGGCCTCGATAAAGCTGGGAACAGTGACGGCATCCCTGATGCTGAAAAAGCTTGCCAGCTACCCTAAACAGAACGGGCTGGCCAAAGCACTGCGAGAAATTGGTCGCATTGAGCGAACGCTGTTTATGCTCGACTGGTTCCGCGATCCTGCACTACGTCGACGGGTACAGGCGGGGCTGAATAAAGGTGAAGCCCGTAACGCCCTGGCGCGTGCGGTATTTATGCACCGGCTGGGAGAAATCAGGGATCGAAAACCGGAAAATCAGAGCTATCGCGCCAGTGGGCTGACGCTGCTGACGGCGGCGATCTCGCTGTGGAATACCGTGTATATGGAAAGAGCGGTCGATGCCCTCAAGCGTAAAGGGCTGAAGATCAACGAACAACTGTTGTCGCATTTGTCCCCATTAGGCTGGGAGCACATCAATCTGACAGGCGATTATATCTGGAAAAGCAACCGGATACCGGCTTCCGGTAAGTTTCGTCGCCTGAGACCAGCTAAAGTCGAAAGGTCAAAAAACAGCCTTAACGTACAATAATTTTCGATATCCAAACTGACCCCTAAAAGCGCTCATGCTGAGTCAAATGTTTTCCCTTCATGCAACAGGGTCTCCGACAGGGTCAATACGGCTATTTTATCCGTACCTGACCGGTGGGTCACTTTGTTGCATTTCGTTTGGGAATTGGCGGAGGCACTGCAAATTGCAGGTTGTAGGCGTATGCACGTTCATAACAGGATTGCAGCCACTGTTTATACTCAGGCCAGCCCTGACGTATGGCGCGGTATGCCCACTTGCGGGTTTTATCGAACAGCGTGCAGTTTCGGCCTAAACCGTAGTCGGCAACGATTTCTTTGTCGTTCGCGGCGTTAAGGTCGAGTGAGTCAGCCAACCAGTCCAGCGTATAGAGTTCTGGCTGCCATACGGCAATTTTCCAGTGACTGTGGTTCGGATTCTTGCAAATTAACCCCGAATACCCCACGTCAGCGTCCAATTTTTTACGTAGCGCATTCTCTACGGCGGCTGCGTACTTCAGCGGCTTCATTTTTCCGTCGGGTGCGGTGCGTATCGAGGTTTTTAGCGCATAGAGCAGGTGTGCGTGTCCGTTTTCGGGGTTGGTGATGGTCAGCGTGGGCGCCGGCGCGTTGCGGTCGCTCCAGTCGATGGCAGCACCGAGGCGGTCAACGTCAAAACCGAGCCAGAACATAGCGTGAGGCTGGTTGAACTGTATGTACTTCGCTAGAATCGCGCGCTCTTTTCCCGCGATGCGTACACCAAAGTGCAAATCGTCCGAAAAATACGGCTTGTTAGGTAAGCGGTCGTTGAACAGGTTGAGGGCGGGGTTAGTCACTCACGCCTGAGCTTATGGCGGGCTGTTGTCTTGCACTGTGCATGTGCTAATATCCTTCTTAGGTTTTGTGCCTAGCCCTGATTGATCATGTATCTTCCGCCAAGTTGAGCACATGATGATCGGGGCTTTGTTTTTTCTACAGTTAACGTTACACGCGAACGGCGGCTCCTGTCGAACCCTTCCGTCATAAAGCCTTAATGTGAGGCAAGTTCCTGAAAAAATTTAGGGTTGGCCTGTATGGTCGCCAGCACCTTTGCCGCCAGTCCGGTCGGGTTACGTCTGCCTGTCTCCCAGCTTTTGATAGTATCG
This sequence comes from Yersinia antarctica, assembly GCF_056636475.1. Lineage (NCBI taxonomy): Bacteria > Pseudomonadati > Pseudomonadota > Gammaproteobacteria > Enterobacterales > Yersiniaceae > Yersinia > Yersinia antarctica. Next base: position 35,204 of record NZ_JBSJQF010000004.1, on the reverse strand, counting down.
AGGCTGGTGCCGAGCACCTTCGCCATTTCATCCTGCGTCACATTCAGCTGAGCGCGAAGAGCCTTCACGTCAGCCAGTTCGTAGCGCGTGACGCGGGCAGGCGCTTTAACGCCGTGTTTGATCTCGACGGCTTCTTCGAGTGACGCTTTCAGTTCGTCAAAAAAACTCATGCTACACCTCGTCTTTCAGTAGTTTCGTCAGCTTTTTCAGATCGGCTTTTTCGGCGTTCGTCAGGCTGTCTTTGGTGCTTTTCGGGTAGGCCATCACCAGATAGATAATCTCATCGGTGGCCAGAAAGTAAATCACCCGCGCACTGCCGCTTTTCCCCTGTGTGCCGGTCGCCATTCTGATTTTTCGCAGCCCGCCGGTTTGCCTGATGAGGTCGCCTTTGTCTGGTGACTCAATCAGCGTTTTCTGGAGTTCTTTAAGCTCGTCGTCCGTGGCGATTGGCTTTATCTGACGGGTAAACATCGGCGTTTCGATAAACTCTATCGCATGGCTCACTGTGTCATTCCCTTTGCATTATTAATGTACATTGTACACCATTACTGTATCGCGTCTACACTGGTCACCCCGCATGACCAGTCGCGAATACTTTCTGCGAGTTTAAAACCCTGACGGCAGATAACGGACCCGAGTTTGCGAAACATAAGGACATCACTCAGGTAACGGGCGCAAAGGTTTACTTTGCCCGGCCTTATCATTCCTGGGAGCGGGGGTTGAATGAGCATACCAACGGTCTGATACGGCGGTTTTATCCGAAAGGAACCGATTTTAATGGCGTCAGCGATGAAGATATTGCGAGACTGGAGCACATCCTCAACACTCGGGCGCAAATCTCTGGAATACAGCTCACCGAATGAGGTATTTTTAGAGTATCTACTCGCTGCATAACGCATGATGGTTTGTTGCGTTTCGTTCGGGAATGGGGCTATGAGGTGAAACGATGAAGGCTAGGCGTAAATTTCCCGGCGATGGCCTATCGTGGCAGCAAGGATAATCAGCTCGTCATCTCTGATTTCACACAAAATGCGAAAATCGCCGACGCGATAACGCCAGAACTCACCTAACTCGCCTTTGAGCGGCTTCCCTGACTGGCGTGGATCGTCTAAAGCAGCAATCCGCTTATCCATAAAGTCGACAATCCGTCGGGCGCTTTGTTTGTCCATCTTCCGTAAGGATTTGAGCGCCCGATCAGAATAATTAATCGTCCAGGCCAAGTGATTTCCTCACGTCTTGAGAAGAATGAACAGGTTCGTCACCACGCCGAACGCGAGCAGCGGTTTCAGCAGAGAGGTAGTAATCCTCCAAATCTTCCAGATGAGCCAGTATAGCTTCCCGAGCATAGAACGTTTTCGTTCTACCGGTTTGCTTTGCCAGTGCATCTAAACGGGACTCGATATCATCAGGTAAACGGATAGCTAACATATGAACGCCTTAAATAGAGGTGATATACATGTATATCATTATACCCCAAATACGTAGCAGTGGGTTATAAATGTTAATCTCAAACGCCAAGGTGACATGTTAACTTGGCTGACAAACGAGGGGCGGGCGCCAATTCCCAAACGAAATGCAACAAAGTGACCCACCGGTCAGGTACGGATAAAATAGCCGTATTGACCCTGTCGGAGACCCTGTTGCATGAAGGGAAAACATTTGACTCAGCATGAGCGCTTTTACATCGAAAAACGAAAAGCTGAAGGCGTTAATCAGTCCTGCATTGCCAGAGAGCTCGGCGTCTCTCGCTCTACCCTGAGCCGGGAGCTCAGACGTAATACGGACCCCGCCTTCAACGGACTTTACTCCTCCAGACGCGCTGATGCCTTAGCCAGACAACGGCGGGGCGCCACCTCGGCACACAATGCCTGTTTCCCTCTGGGCCAGCAGACACAAGACTTTCTCCGGCAGGCGCTGGCTGTACATACCTCCCCTGAGGTTATCTCTGGGAGACTGAAAATCCAGTTTGATATCGCCGTCAGCAAAAATACCCTCTACCGCTATATCCGTTCGGACAGACAGGCTGGCGGTAAGCTTTACCTTCAGCTCCCTCACCGGGGTAAACGCTATCGCTATGATACGGGTGAGCCCGGACGCACGCCCATCCCGGACAGGGTTGGCATTGAGCACAGGCCTGCTGAGGCTGAACTCAAACAGGTTCCCGGGCATGTTGAAATCGATACGATTTTTGGCAAAGACCAGAAGTCATTCCTGCTGACGGTCGTGGACAAAGCCACAAAGCAGGTCATTATCCGTAAACTCCCCAATAAGTGCGCTGAGAGCGTCGTGGAAGCGTTCAGGGACATCGTGGCGAATACTTTCTGTGAGTTTAAAACCCTGACGGCAGATAACGGACCCGAGTTTGCGAAACATAAGGACATCACTCAGGTAACGGGCGCAAAGGTTTACTTTGCCCGGCCTTATCATTCCTGGGAGCGGGGGTTGAATGAGCATACCAACGGTCTGATACGGCGGTTTTATCCGAAAGGAACCGATTTTAATGGCGTCAGCGATGAAGATATTGCGAGACTGGAGCACATCCTCAACACTCGGGGGCGCAAATCTCTGGAATACAGCTCACCGAATGAGGTATTTTTAGAGTATCTACTCGCTGCATAACGCATGATGGTTTGTTGCGTTTCGTTCGGGAATGGGGCGGGTAATGCCCATTATGTTAAATGGTTGAGTTTGCTACTGAAAACGACCTGTTCGCACCCACAAACACCGCTAGACGGTAAAATACACACCCCATCACCTCTATATCACCTTTTTTACCCCTGAAAGTTAATGACGGTTTTTGGCCTCGCCTTGTCCAGATTTAACATTTCAATTTTTGACGTGAAATAGGCCATGAACAGCCTGAAATACTCACTTTACTGACCAAAAGGTAAATCCATGAAAAAAATCCTCTCTGGGGCGGCTTTGCTTTGTCTCGCATTCACGATCCCTGTTCCGGTATTCGCGGCAGATGTTTGTGAAGTCGTGACGTGCATGTACGGAAAAATGACAGGTGGTGATGGCGGTGAAGACTGCCGTGCTGCCGAAAGTGATTTTTTCAGTCTCAATGCATTTAAAAAGAAAGGTCGATTTGACCCAACTAAAACGGCGGATATGCGGCGGGCTTTATTAAATGGATGCAGCGGCGCTGACCCTGTAGAGATAAGCAAAATCATTGCGAAGTTTGGACAGATTCGCGGTTAGCCCTTTAAAAAGCTACTTGTGGTGCCTCTTTTGCGCTGGAACGCAAAAGAGGCTGTAGCCATGAAAAAACCAACCTTTATTAAATGAGTATCAACATGTCTACGAACAAGATTGTACTTGAAAAATTAACAACTTCTATCCTTCTCGCCCTTTTTGCTTCATCCGGTTCAGCTTATGCTGCTGGTTTAACGGCTAAGTTAATAATGAATAAAATAGACTGGTTAATGAAGTTACGTCGTTGTACGACAATGGAAACCTTAGAGCAAATTATAGAGCGTAATAAATATGCATTAGATGATGAACAGCTAGAGGTTTTCAATTCAGCGGCAGATCATCGCCTTGCTGAACTGACAATGAATAAACTCTACGATAAAATCCCTGCCTCAGTATGGCAACACGTTAAATAGTCTATGGAAGACTAAAAGGAACTTTAAATGTCAGAAAAATACGCCGAGATAACACGAATCCTTTCTAATATCCGTAACATTAGAAATTTTGTGCGTGATATGGATTATGTTTTTCTAGTGGAAGCGCATGAAAAGTTAGGCATGGTACTGAATGAACGCAAAGACGATTTTGAGCGTGAATGCGCAGAGAGAGCGAAAAAGGAAGAAAAGAAAAATGAATTAATAGCGCTCATTGCCAGTGAAGGATTTACGCTTGATGATTTGCAGGGGCGGGAACTTAAAAAGAAGCGGCAAGGCAATCGCCGCCATGTTAAATACACCTATGAAGAAAATGGAGAAGTGAAAACGTGGACAGGTGTAGGGCGAAAACCGAAACCCATTGAGGCGGCATTAGCGGCGGGTCAATCGCTGGATGATTTTTTGATTAAAGTACAGCCATAAGTATAAGTTGGATTTTATGGGAACAAGAATTGAAAACCAGAATGTTAAGGGATCATGTTTTATTGCTGAAAATATCCTCCTACGTTTAAATAAAGATGCGGGGCGGCGCTGTGGTTCTTTTGACCTATTGTATGCTGTCTTTTTTAAAGAAAATGTTTATGAATTTGCTGATGCTCTTTATCCCGAAGATAGAGAGCGTTTTTTATTAGTTGCTAGAAAAGTCTACTGTGGCTTTGATAAAAATGTTCTGACTTTAAATGAATCCATGAGACAAATAAGCCAAGAGCAGCAAGGCTTATTCTGAATATACCCCACGACTAAAAGCTAATGCTAACCATCGTACGCTCCACCATTGGCATTATAAACACCCCACTCACAGACGATTGCTTTCGGCTTTCGGGATCGGGTTCATTAACAAGAAGCAATTCGGCCTAAGCCGAAATGATTTGAAGGTAATGGGCACGGGCCAGAAAGTGACAACGAAGCTAACGAAGAGAAATACGCATAAGCGGATTTAAATTCGTGTAGCCAGAGTGTCATTGCGCACATTTCCAGCGGAGCGGAAATTAAGCAACGGGGGGGGCCGACAAGTTATTTCTTTATTTTCGGCGTCCAGCCAAGAAAATGAGGAAATAACGCAGTTCGGGGGCAAAGCCCGGCCGTACCGTCCAGCTAGGCAGCTTTATCGCCGGCGCTTGACCACCCTCTTTGACTGAGTTTTCCCATTATTTCGTGTCGAGGAACGAGACAAAGAAAGAATAGGGCAAAAACGAGGGTCTCAAAGGGGGTGGTCAAGCGTAGCGCGGACGGTTCGGCCCTGTATTTGACCTTGGGGGTTTTGACTCGACATACAGGCGAGGCATTACCCCCTAGCGACGAGGAGTAAGGGCGTCCCAGCCCGCACGTAAAGGCGCTTGCAGTAGAATTGAAGGAGACGGTACGTCTCTACCCTTGACCGAAAGGAGACGATCCGTCTCTGCCCTTTTTGACCTCAATTCTGGTTACTCATTCTGGTTACTGGTTCTGGTTACAGAATCGACCAGAACCAGTAACCAGAATGAGTAACCACAAAACCAAGAATAAAGGATCCCATGAGTAATAAATTAATGCAGAAACTTTCTGCAATAAGTGATAACGCTATAGTTTTCTTCGCTTATTTGCAGGCGCACCAATTATTATTGGCTCTATTCGCGGGGCTAACATTGCCCTTTATTTTCTTCCTCACCAAAGATGAGCACAATAAAGCCCCGATTTGGCAGCGGTGCATTATTGTATTTTCATTTATTTGTTTGCTGTTTGGTACTCTCTCGCCCCTGAGCTTTTCCGTTGTTTATTATTTTTACGAAGGCAAGGTTGGATTTAACACCTCGCCTATTTTGTGGATAGCGCTGATTACTTTTACGGCGGCGGGAATTGTTTTTCATTACGTGGCGCGGCGACTGTTAACCCCCGAACTGGACAAACTAAAACATTCACTGATTAAGAAATCAAGTCTGGAGCGTAATGTCAGAACTGATGTCCGTGACATTAAAAGTCATCTCCCTGAGCCGGAAGAATATGACCCGCTACGGTACGTTGATTTAAATAACGGAATATTTATTGGGTTAAGTGAAAAACGTCAACCGCAATATATCTCCGTCAAAAAATGGCAGAAACAACATGCGGATATTATTGGTACCACAGGGGCAGGGAAAGGGGTGGCGTCAGGCGTGTTGTTGTACCAAAGTATTTTAGCCGGTGAAGGGGTTTTTGTTTTAGACCCTAAGAATGACGAATGGGCACCGCATCTGTATAAAGCGGCATGTGAGGCTGCGGGGGTGCCGTTTTATTTAATTGATTTAAACAAACCAGAATATCAACTCGACTTTCTGGCGGATATGACCCCCGAACAACTGGAAGAAATTTTTATTGCCGGTTTTAGTTTAGGGAAAAAAGGTAACTCTGCCGACTTCTACCGGATTGATGATCGACGAGCGGCCCGTGCTACCGCAAATACCTTTAAAAAAGACATGACCTTGAGGGACTTGTATAACTCCAAATACGTTCAAGATATCGCTGAAACCATTAAAGGCTTCTTTGGCGAGATAGAAGAAATCGCGCTACTGAATGCCATTAATGCCAAGGGCGGTGTAAATCTTAAAACCATTTTCGACCACGGTGGATGCTGTTATGTGATTGGATCCATGCGAAACACCAAAGTGATCACCGCGCAGCGCATGATTTTAGTGCGGCTATTCCAGATAGCGGAAACCCGTGACCGTATTGACAGCGAACCCCGTCCGATCGCTATTTTTTTGGATGAATTCGCCAATTCCCAAACGAAATGCAACAAAGTGACCCACCGGTCAGGTACGGATAAAATAGCCGTATTGACCCTGTCGGAGACCCTGTTGCATGAAGGGAAAACATTTGACTCAGCATGAGCGCTTTTACATCGAAAAACGAAAAGCTGAAGGCGTTAATCAGTCCTGCATTGCCAGAGAGCTCGGCGTCTCTCGCTCTACCCTGAGCCGGGAGCTCAGACGTAATACGGACCCCGCCTTCAACGGACTTTACTCCTCCAGACGCGCTGATGCCTTAGCCAGACAACGGCGGGGCGCCACCTCGGCACACAATGCCTGTGTCCCTCTGGGCCAGCAGACACAAGACTTTCTCCGGCAGGCGCTGGCTGTACATACCTCCCCTGAGGTTATCTGTGGGAGACTGAAAATCCAGTTTGATATCGCCGTCAGCAAAAATACCCTCTACCGCTATATCCGTTCGGACAGACAGGCTGGCGGTAAGCTTTACCTTCAGCTCCCTCACCGGGGTAAACGCTATCGCTATGATACGGGTGAGCCCGGACGCACGCCCATCCCGGACAGGGTTGGCATTGAGCACAGGCCTGCTGAGGCTGAACTCAAACAGGTTCCCGGGCATGTTGAAATCGATACGATTTTTGGCAAAGACCAGAAGTCATTCCTGCTGACGGTCGTGGACAAAGCCACAAAGCAGGTCATTATCCGTAAACTCCCCAATAAGTGCGCTGAGAGCGTCGTGGAAGCGTTCAGGGACATCGTGGCGAATACTTTCTGCGAGTTTAAAACCCTGACGGCAGATAACGGACCCCGCCAATTCCCAAACGAAATGCAACAAAGTGACCCACCGGTCAGGTACGGATAAAATAGCCGTATTGACCCTGTCGGAGACCCTGTTGCATGAAGGGAAAACATTTGACTCAGCATGAGCGCTTTTACATCGAAAAACGAAAAGCTGAAGGCGTTAATCAGTCCTGCATTGCCAGAGAGCTCGGCGTCTCTCGCTCTACCCTGAGCCGGGAGCTCAGACGTAATACGGACCCCGCCTTCAACGGACTTTACTCCTCCAGACGCGCTGATGCCTTAGCCAGACAACGGCGGGGCGCCACCTCGGCACACAATGCCTGTTTCCCTCTGGGCCAGCAGACACAAGACTTTCTCCGGCAGGCGCTGGCTGTACATACCTCCCCTGAGGTTATCTGTGGGAGACTGAAAATCCAGTTTGATATCGCCGTCAGCAAAAATACCCTCTACCGCTATATCCGTTCGGACAGACAGGCTGGCGGTAAGCTTTACCTTCAGCTCCCTCACCGGGGTAAACGCTATCGCTATGATACGGGTGAGCCCGGACGCACGCCCATCCCGGACAGGGTTGGCATTGAGCACAGGCCTGCTGAGGCTGAACTCAAACAGGTTCCCGGGCATGTTGAAATCGATACGATTTTTGGCAAAGACCAGAAGTCATTCCTGCTGACGGTCGTGGACAAAGCCACAAAGCAGGTCATTATCCGTAAACTCCCCAATAAGTGCGCTGAGAGCGTCGTGGAAGCGTTCAGGGACATCGTGGCGAATACTTTCTGTGAGTTTAAAACCCTGACGGCAGATAACGGACCCGAGTTTGCGAAACATAAGGACATCACTCAGGTAACGGGCGCAAAGGTTTACTTTGCCCGGCCTTATCATTCCTGGGAGCGGGGGTTGAATGAGCATACCAACGGTCTGATACGGCGGTTTTATCCGAAAGGAACCGATTTTAATGGCGTCAGCGATGAAGATATTGCGAGACTGGAGCACATCCTCAACACTCGGGGGCGCAAATCTCTGGAATACAGCTCACCGAATGAGGTATTTTTAGAGTATCTACTCGCTGCATAACGCATGATGGTTTGTTGCGTTTCGTTCGGGAATGGGGCCCCGAGTTTGCGAAACATAAGGACATCACTCAGGTAACGGGCGCAAAGGTTTACTTTGCCCGGCCTTATCATTCCTGGGAGCGGGGGTTGAATGAGCATACCAACGGTCTGATACGGCGGTTTTATCCGAAAGGAACCGATTTTAATGGCGTCAGCGATGAAGATATTGCGAGACTGGAGCACATCCTCAACACTCGGGGGCGCAAATCTCTGGAATACAGCTCACCGAATGAGGTATTTTTAGAGTATCTACTCGCTGCATAACGCATGATGGTTTGTTGCGTTTCGTTCGGGAATGGGGCATCAGCCTCATGCCGTGACAGCCTCATGTTGCTCGATCATCTGGCATATCTGGATGGCTGGTTAACTCACTTGGCAACAATGCTGCCGCTGGATACCCACGCACGGCATCTGGAAGAAATGGCGCTGGCGGGGAATGGGGCCATTAGTAATACGGACGGACTGGGGACACTTGATATTTTCAGCTTGATGCAACCTGATATGAATACGTTTATCTAGCCTAAGAGCCAAACCGCAAAAGCTCGCAGGCTACGCCATTAGTAATACGGACGGACTTGGGACACTTGATATTTTCAGCCTGAATATACCTACCTGCTGCTGTTTTACTAATGCCCATTTGCTCTGCAATCGCCCGTACACTCAAGCCTTGCGCTCTAAGTGCCTGTGCCTGCTCCTGCTTGATGTTTGCTGCACCTAGATAGATTTCCCTCTCCATTGCTCCTGCTGCACGTCTAACAGCTTGCTTACGGTCTCTGTCGCGCTCTAGTGCCATCGGCTTACTGATAATCGTGCGTAGCTCTCTTTGCTCATTATCTGTGATTTCAAAAAGGTTTATTAGGGTGTCGTTACGGGGCGTGTAGAGCGCTGGGTACTCTTTACCGCCAAAGCTAATCTTTTGCCCAGCCTCAAACTGTTTAGCCTTGCTGTAGAGCGTCATTAGCTCCTTGCAGTTGTGACCCCAACCACCATCAATGGCGCGGGCTAACGTGGCGGCCTCTTGGTACATCAAGCGGCTATTGGTTGCACCCGATAGCAGCAAAAAGTTTAGCTGCCAGTGCAAGTGGCGCATTCTATCGCCCTCGGCCACACCACCGCGCAACGTCATCAAGGTTCTTAAATCTTCCAACCGATGCCAGGCTAATTGTCTACCGCTAAAGCCTCGCAAATTATCAGTCTTACCACCGCCTATCAGCTTTAGCTGTTTGCGCTTCTCGCGCTGGTCTCGTTGTTGCTTTTGTTTTTCAATGTCCCAACGGGCAACGGGTAAAAGCACTTCGGCTAAATATTCAAAGTTGTAGCGCACTGGCTGGCCGTCTGCGCCATTTTCAACGTGTACCACGCGGCATACTTCACCGCTTTTGCTGTTTACCGTCTCAATAAGGCGTAATACGCGGCTTGCATCTTTAGCCCCTACGTCTGCCCCCGCTTCCTTTAAACGGTCAACTAGATAACGCTGGCAAGCGTTCCAGCGTGGTAGCGCATGGCGTGGTACTGCACCCTCTAACAACCATTTAGCCTGTATGCCACGACCGCTAAAAACCAATAGCGAGGGCGTGGGTATGCCCTCCTGCTGGCAGAAGTACAAAACAGAATCGGCTAATTGTTCGGGGCTGCGACCATCTGCCCAGTCGGTACGGTAGGTGTCGAGATCGGCAAAGAGCAAACCAATACGGGCAAGGTTTACGATTCTGCGATTAGGTTGGTAAAATTCGGCTTGGCTTAACCATGTGTCACGGTTCGGGTCAATCAAACTCAACACCTTTGGCATATCGCTTAGTCGGTGTGCTGATTGTCTTTTATTACCGTTTAAATCAACAAGAATTGAGAAGAAACCAGCGCGGTTTGGGTCGTGATACGCCCTCGCTTCCTCTGCCCTATCAAATAATGCTAACTGCGTTACAGCCATTTTTTAGCCTCTAGTTCACACACGTTTAACGCTGGCGAACTTGTCAAAGCAAAATCTTGGCAGTAGAATAAGAGTTGTTCAGGTCGCTATGTCTACTAGCCTAGTCTGCGATTGCTGTATGAGCCCGTGCAAAGGTTCATACAGTGTGATTTTGAAAAGCCCCGTCTAAACAGCGGGGCTTTTTTCTTTTCTAAGCCCCAAGCTTATCAGCATCTTAACCTTTTCGTATAACATTTTTTACTGAGTATTTACTCATTTGAGCCATAACTCATTTACTCATTTAACCCATAACTCATTTACTCATTTTGTTACTCGCTCGATGTACTCAGTTAAAACAAGCGCCATGCTCTTACCTTTGCTGGCCGCATACATTTTCAGCTTTGAATGCAACTCTTCATCTATCTCAAAATTAACCCGTTTCAGTTTAGGTTTATCAGCCAAACTAGCCAGCGTTGCGGCTTTGTCTTTGCTGCTGCTTGGTCGGCCAGCTTTCAAAATTCCTACTTTACTCATTTCCACACCCCTACTCATTTACTCAAATACTTATTTACTCAAACGAGCTTTGCTTTAATCTCTGCTGCTAAGGCGCGCATTTCATTAGCGGCACTACCTTTTGGCTCTACGTCCATAACGGTTGTTCCGCTGGCTGCGGTGGTTGGATAAAGAACCCGTTGCATGATGCGTGTATCTAAAACGGGTAAACCATAGCCTGCTAGAACTTCTGCAACGTCAGCACCAATCTTTGTTCCTGCAATCGCTCTTGATACAACAAAGGCCGCTTTTAGCTTCCCGTCTGTTATCTCGATGCGCTGTTTTACCAAGTCAACTAAATCTGATGTTGCCCACACATCGTATGGGCTTGGCTGCACAGGTATCAGGATAAAGTCAGCCGCTTTAATCGCAGAGACTGCAAGGTCTGCCGCCTGTGGCGCACCATCAATCACAACAAAATCTTTACGGGCAATATGTTTTATATCGCGCTCAATCGTTGGGCGGTCAATACCAACAACAGCTAAAGGCTGGTCTTCTCTGACTGCTGCCCAGTCTCTAGTGCTGCCCTGTGGGTCTGAATCCACTAGCAAAACGTCTGCACCGTCCAACTGTAAAGCCCGTGCTAAGTGGGTTGCTATTGTTGTTTTCCCTGAGCCGCCCTTTTGATTTAACACTGCAATAACGTACATATTTAAACCCCTGTTGTGTGATGATGCCTTGGTTGCCTGTGCTGATTTTACTCATTTACTCATTTGATGCAAGTACTATTATACTCATTTGAGTATTTGCTTTGATCTATAAATGCAGGAAGAAGGTCATACGACCATGGTACGGATGCTTATACACTGGGTTGTGATCTTGGCATGATCGACTTCCCTGTCCTGTCAACAGCAGGCTAATGCGCGTTTTACAGGTATAAATAAGTCACTGGAGCAGAACCAAACTAGACTTCATCTGGTTCAAATCCACCAGCATCAGGAGGGGGCTTAACTGTGCGTTTAGTAATAAAAACAGGAGGTGTTCCGTGTAGAAGTACACCGTTTGCAACAACGTATTTAATGGGGATTTTAGGATTATTAATATCTTTCCCACCATCCTTGTGCCATTTTTCTTCCCATCTATCGTAATAAAACTCCAAATTCTCAGGTTTCAAAAGATAAACTGATTGAAGGCTAATGTCTTTATAGATCGCAAAAACCCAAGGTACTTTTCTGTACTTAGCGATAATAGAAGGATTCATATGGTGATGTGTCGAAAAACCAGCCGTAAGGGTTATGTTTACTGATTTCAGCTCATACTCTTGACCAGAGGCATCCTTGGCATCATTACCTTCTCGACCTGGAAGAACATCAAGACCAAGGAGTAAAAGAACCTGTAAAAGTTTTCCTCCATTATCCTGAAATATATCGTTAATTCCGTGTCTAGTCGCAAGGTCTTGGTACTCCTGCACCGAGGGCCAAACTTCCTTTAAAACTTTATAATCTTCGTGCGGCTCAAGCTTCATGTCTTAGATTTTTCCAACAATGAGGCGGGAGGCACACCAAGCGCTAACGCTAACCGCTCAATATTATCAATAGATATGTTCCGCTCTCCGCGCTCTACAGAACCAATGTAGGTTCTGTGAAGCCCAGCAAAGTCGGCTAGCGCCTCTTGAGACAAGCCAAGACCCTCCCGAACCGTGCGAAGATTCAGAGCAAAAAGCTTTCTGGTAGACGAGGACTTTGACTTGCTGTTCATATCAGAGATAATGGGCAGTAGATGACAATGAATCTACAGACTTTGAGTAGCAATATTAAATGACTACAACCATGAAAACACAGCCTGCTTACTACACTTCAAAGGGAGCCACATTCATTGGCGACTCACTTGAGTTGCTTGAAGAGCTACCTGATGACAGCGTTAATCTGGTAATTACTAGTCCACCTTTCGCACTGCAAAGACAAAAAGAATATGGAAATTTAGACCAGCATGAATACATCGATTGGTTCTTGCAGTTCGGTCGAATTGTTCATAAAAAACTACGGAAAGATGGCAGTTTTGTTGTGGATTTTGGTGGTGCATATATGAAGGGTGTACCAGTACGAAGCTTATATAATTTTCGTGTATTAATACGCATGGTTGATGAGCTTGGGTTCTTTCTTGCAGAGGACTTCTACTGGTTTAATCCATCAAAATTACCAAGCCCAATCGAATGGGTAAACAAGCGAAAAATGCGCGTAAAGGACTCAGTAAACACTGTTTGGTGGTTTAGTAAAACAGAGTGGCCACAAGCAGACATAACAAAAGTGCTAGCCCCTTACAGCGATAGAATGAAGAAGCTAATTGAGAATCCAGATAAGTACTATAAGCCCCAATTACGACCATCTGGGCATGACATAGGTAAAGGTTTTGCTAAAGATAATGGTGGTTCTATACCATCAAACTTACTGCAAATACCAAACTCAGAATCAAGCGGACTGTACTTAACAGGTTGCAAAATAGCAGATGTAAAGCGTCACCCTGCTCGCTTCCCTGCAAAACTGCCTGAGTTCTTTATTAAAATGTTAACTGAGCCCGGTGATCTAATTATAGATATATTTGGAGGTTCAAATACGACAGGGCAAGTTGCCCAAGCGGAAGATAGACGCTGGATGACTTTTGAGGCAGTACCTGAATATGTTGCTGCATCAGCATTTAGATTCATTGATAAGGATGTAAACCCTCAAAAAATGCGGCAGTTATACAATGAAATAGTTGAGGGAAAATCTATAGATATTGATAAATTCACTGCTGAATTAAACAATTAGCGCGCCCCCCTAAAACTAGCCGCCTTTGGCGGCTACCCAGACGCCAATTCCCAAACGAAATGCAACAAAGTGACCCACCGGTCAGGTACGGATAAAATAGCCGTATTGACCCTGTCGGAGACCCTGTTGCATGAAGGGAAAACATTTGACTCAGCATGAGCGCTTTTACATCGAAAAACGAAAAGCTGAAGGCGTTAATCAGTCCTGCATTGCCAGAGAACTGGATGTCTCTCGCTCTACCCTGAGCCGGGAGCTCAGGCGTAATACGGACCCCGCTTTCAACGGACTTTACTCCTCCAGACGCGCTGATGCCTTAGCCAGACAACGGCGGGGCGCCACCTCGGCACACAATGCCTGTGTCCCTCTGGGCCAGCAGACACAAGACTTTCTCCGGCAGGCGCTGGCTGTACATACCTCCCCTGAGGTTATCTGTGGGAGACTGAAAATCCAGTTTGATATCGCCGTCAGCAAAAATACCCTCTACCGCTATATCCGTTCGGACAGACAGGCTGGCGGTAAGCTTTACCTTCAGCTCCCTCACCGGGGTAAACGCTATCGCTATGATACGGGTGAGCCCGGACGCACGCCCATCCCGGACAGGGTTGGCATTGAGCACAGGCCTGCTGAGGCTGAACTCAAACAGGTTCCCGGGCATGTTGAAATCGATACGATTTTTGGCAAAGACCAGAAGTCATTCCTGCTGACGGTCGTGGACAAAGCCACAAAGCAGGTCATTATCCGTAAACTCCCCAATAAGTGCGCTGAGAGCGTCGTGGAAGCGTTCAGGGACATCGTGGCGAATACTTTCTGCGAGTTTAAAACCCTGACGGCAGATAACGGACCCGAGTTTGCGAAACATAAGGACATCACTCAGGTAACGGGCGCAAAGGTTTACTTTGCCCGGCCTTATCATTCCTGGGAGCGGGGGTTGAATGAGCATACCAACGGTCTGATACGGCGGTTTTATCCGAAAGGAACCGATTTTAATGGCGTCAGCGATGAAGATATTGCGAGACTGGAGCACATCCTCAACACTCGGGGGCGCAAATCTCTGGAATACAGCTCACCGAATGAGGTATTTTTAGAGTATCTACTCGCTGCATAACGCATGATGGTTTGTTGCGTTTCGTTCGGGAATGGGGCCATGGATTGTTAACTTTCGTTAACAACCACGTGCCTACAGCTGCGCTGCAAAGGTGTCCTTTGAAACCCTAAAGCAAGCCTCTACGAGTCTAAAAAAAGCCTAACCACATACCTATTCCATGAAACATTGCTATAGGAAAAAATAATGCACCAGCAATTAAAAAACCCCAGCTATCATCTTTAAAACAAACAATTACATGAGTTAGCCAAGCAGCAAACATAGTTATAAAAAATAACCCTGTTAGCCCAGCGAGAAATAAATCCTTTATTTTTTCCAAAGCATTTTCCTATAAATTTTAATTTAAATATAAAATTACAAGCTAATCAGGCGGCTCATAAAGACAATTTATAATAGCCTCAACTCCTACCCAACCACTCAATTCTGCGGCATCCAACACTTGCGCACGTAACCCTGCTTTACGCACCCAGCCCCACTGCTGTGGCGTTATATGCCCCAACAGATCAGCTTTATCTTCTTGTTTAGCTGCAATTTCTTCGTCTGTTAAATCATCCACGCCCACCAAGTCTTTTAGACCACGCGACCAGAGCAGCTGGCGTTTGCCGCGCATCACCTTGGCATATTCAACAAACTTTGCCCCCGCTACTTTGTCGCCATCACGTGCCAGGGCAAGTAATCCAAACGCCCCATTCCCGAACGAAACGCAACAAACCATCATGCGTTATGCAGCGAGTAGATACTCTAAAAATACCTCATTCGGTGAGCTGTATTCCAGAGATTTGCGCCCCCGAGTGTTGAGGATGTGCTCCAGTCTCGCAATATCTTCATCGCTGACGCCATTAAAATCGGTTCCTTTCGGATAAAACCGCCGTATCAGACCGTTGGTATGCTCATTCAACCCCCGCTCCCAGGAATGATAAGGCCGGGCAAAGTAAACCTTTGCGCCCGTTACCTGAGTGATGTCCTTATGTTTCGCAAACTCGGGTCCGTTATCTGCCGTCAGGGTTTTAAACTCGCAGAAAGTATTCGCCACGATGTCCCTGAACGCTTCCACGACGCTCTCAGCGCACTTATTGGGGAGTTTACGGATAATGACCTGCTTTGTGGCTTTGTCCACGACCGTCAGCAGGAATGACTTCTGGTCTTTGCCAAAAATCGTATCGATTTCAACATGCCCGGGAACCTGTTTGAGTTCAGCCTCAGCAGGCCTGTGCTCAATGCCAACCCTGTCCGGGATGGGCGTGCGTCCGGGCTCACCATGAAGTGGTCAACAAAAATTGGCCACGGTTTTAGAGCTTTCCCAAAATAATCGCTCTGATTCATTGGGTGTTAATCCACCATTGTATTGGTGGGGTCTGAGTTGGCTGTAATAGCCAATGATGTAATTCGTTATGGCGTTATTTGCTTCGCCAAAATTAGCGTATCCACAGTTGGGTACCCATTCTGATTTAAGACTGCGAAAAAATCGCTCCATTGGACTGTTGTCCCAGCAATTCCCACGTCGACTCATGCTTTGCTTTATCCGATAACGCCACAGTAACCGTCTAAATTCCTTGCTGGTATAGTGACTTCCTTGGTCAGAATGATACATAACGTCAGCCGGTTTCCCCCGGGCTTCCCAGGCCATCGTTAATGCTTTTCCTGTTAGGGCTGAGTCTGGAGAAAACGACATCGCCCAGCCTATTGGCTTGCGGGAAAATAAATCCAGAACAACCGCCAGATAAGCCCAGCGTTTGCCCGTCCAGATATAGGTCACGTCGCCGCACCAGGCCTGATTAGGCTCTGTTACTGCAAACTGGCGATCCAGATGATTAGGGACATCCACATGCTCTTTTGTGGCTTTTTTGTAGCGATGCTCCGGTTGCTGGCAACTGACAATATTAAGCTCTTTCATTATCTTACTGGCTCGCCAGCGACTTAACGGGACACCTTTTGCACTCACCATCTCGGCAATACTTCTTGCTCCCGCTGAGCCATTACTGACACGGTGTACTTCACGAACCAGTCCCTGTAAGACGATGCGTTTTGCATCAGGCAGCCGTGGCCGACTTGACCAGTAGCGATAACTGCTGCGATGGGTCCCGAACACATTGCAAATAAAGGCAACAGGAAAGCGCGTCCTGAGTTTCTCAACTAACGAGAATTGTTCAGGGAGTCTGACATCAAGAGCGCGGTAGCCTTTTTTAGAATATCGTTTTCCATTTCAACACGTTGTAACCTTTTCTTAAGCGCCTGTATTTCGATATGCTCTGGGGTTATGGCGGATGCTTTCGGTGTTTTCCCGTTGGTTTCATCGCGGATCTGATAAATCCATCGCTTCAGCGCAGAGATACTGACATTCATCGCCTTAGCCGCTTCCGGTTGTGTGTAATTATGCAGTAGGACCAGTTGCGCACATTCACGTTTGAATTCAGGACTAAATTTGTTGGTCATTATGCCACCTGTTTGGTTGATGAACTGACAATAGCAGTTCTTTTCAAATGGCCAAATTCAGTATTCCACTTCAGCTCAATGCCAACCCTGTCCGGGATGGGCGTGCGTCCGGGCTCACCCGTATCATAGCGATAGCGTTTACCCCGGTGAGGGAGCTGAAGGTAAAGCTTACCGCCAGCCTGTCTGTCCGAACGGATATAGCGGTAGAGGGTATTTTTGCTGACGGCGATATCAAACTGGATTTTCAGTCTCCCACAGATAACCTCAGGGGAGGTATGTACAGCCAGCGCCTGCCGGAGAAAGTCTTGTGTCTGCTGGCCCAGAGGGACACAGGCATTGTGTGCCGAGGTGGCGCCCCGCCGTTGTCTGGCTAAGGCATCAGCGCGTCTGGAGGAGTAAAGTCCGTTGAAGGCGGGGTCCGTATTACGCCTGAGCTCCCGGCTCAGCGTAGAGCGAGAGACGCCGAGCTCTCTGGCAATGCAGGACTGATTAACGCCTTCAGCTTTTCGTTTTTCGATGTAAAAGGGGTCAGTTTGGATATCGAAAATTATTGTACGTTAAGACTAATTTTTAACCTCTCCTACCCATTCACCTGTGTGTGATAGCATGTGCCATCTGCAACCATCAGGGAAAGGTAATGAGACCCAGTATCCGAGCGAAGATTGTGAAAGTATGTGAAGCTAAGATTGCGGCGAAAGGGGATGATGTTGGCGTGTCATTTTATGCTTTCTTTGCCAACAAGAATGATGACCCGGAATTACTCATGGAAGTAGCCCAATGGTGGATCATGGAAATGAAACTGGACCACTTTGAGAAAGCCAGAAAAATCATATCTCTCGTATAGATCACTCACCCCACTTCTGATTGACTTTCTCGGTGCAGTGCCTGAATTCGACATATTTGAGAGGGACTGTAGCCCGTAGCATCGGCTGTTTCACGGATACTCAGCTTTTTCACCTGGCGGCAGTACAGGGCTCCGTTTGGGAAACGGAAATTATTGTACGTTAAGGTTTATTTTTGGCCACCATAGAAAAGAAGAGCCTTAACTTGAGCAGGCTCTCATATCTTTATGCCCCGAAATGATACATTTATAGGTTAAATTATGTGCTATTTAGCAACATTCATGGAGCTTTTTTGTTGTTACATCAAGAACCTGTTTTAGCAGGCTTTTAGCCATAGATGTGTATTCATTCGTGTTATCTACCTCATTGCTCATAAAGTCGTCATAAATAACTTTGCGAACAGATTGAGGTATCTGAGGGTCACATACTTTTTGAAGTATTAATTGTAATTTTTCAAGTCGTTCAGTTCTGCGTTCAATCAACGCACTTCTATTTAGTTTTAGTATTCTTTGTGTGGAATCACCTTTCATGGTGATTCCAAAGGCAATGGGGCCGGTAAAAATCAATTCATTCTCTGGATCTCCGGAATATGGATCTTGAATATTTTCAGCAAATGGGTCTATGTCGGATTTATTTTGATTGCAAATCTCACAGGATAGCGTTAAATTTTCCCATTCAAATCTTTTAGATTCGTCGAGCGATTTTGGATAAATATGCTCAATATCTCCATGATGTATATGTCGTAGTTTACTTTCACAATAAGCACATTTTCCTGACGTCTCTTTAATCAGTTGTTCTTTAATTTCTTTATGATTATATTTTGATTTTAAATAGTGAGTTGACTCTATCCCCTTAGATATACTCATCAAGTGCAAGTCAGTCCATTGCTTGCTATTTTTAATAAGGACTTTAGGTTCAGGAAATTTAGTCAATTTAATCATAGTATTTCCTCCCCATGACATTATCAATAGCCTCTGGATAAAACTCTGACAGCCCAGAAGACTCTAATTCACTTCTGAGATTTTTTAGAGTTTCAGTTGTTATATTTTCTCTCGTAAACTTTGCGCAGATCCGCTGCAACTCATCATCAGCCCATTGCGGCATGGTAATAGATACACCTAATACATCTCTAAGTATTTTATTTGCTGTTGCTGCTTTTTGCTGTAAATCTAATTTAAATGATATTACTTTTTTGGGGCCTGTTTCTGGAGTTGATATATGTTCATACTTTAAGGCATATACATTAGACTCTTTCATTGAAGAAACCATAAATGGACTATGAGTAACAACAATGAATTGAATTTTCGGAAACGCTTCGGATAGATTATTCAGCAAAGTACGCTGCATGGCTGGATGAAGGTGGTTTTCAGGTTCATCAATTATCACGGTAAATGATTCATTTTCTTGAGAAAATAAGAGAATTTGCCATGCGATATCAATTATTGACATAATCCCACCAGATGTGGAATCCAATATAAAATCTCCTGACTTTGTTTCAAGCACAACATCGGGAATTTCAATTCTTATATTTTCAAAACCAATGTCTACAGGCAATACAATTCTCAATACATCTATAAATGAAAGAAATGTTTTTTCTGACCTTGTGCTTTTTTTCACATATTCGTTGCCAATGCCTAAAGCAGCCATAGATATTAAAGATTCTTTCATTTCTACTGTTGGGCTTGCATTAAAAGACGTATCCTCGATATGCCTCTTATATGCCGCCAAGTGTTTTTTATATGATTCATTTGCGTCGATGATTTTTGTGGGTATTTTGTCAACTTGTTTATAACTATTTGCAACTCTATGCGAGTGTATAAACAACCCTTTTATTTTGTTGTTTTTGTTTTCAATTAATACGTCATAATCAACCTTCGATAGCTCATTTTCTATCAATAAATTTGCCATCACTCCATCTGAATATTGAATAAATCCTATTTTATAATTTCCCTTATTTAAGGGTGTGTTTTCTTCGCAATTTTTGAATAATAATCTCTCTTGAGATTCATCATAATAAGGTACTGCCAAAAACTTATAGTCCCATTGAAAGTGCTTGGCTAATATCCTCAGAATTGTTGATTTACCAGACCCATTAGCTCCAGTTATTATTGTCATCTTGTCATGAATGTCAATATCAACATTTCCGAACTGTCGCCAGTTTGATATGCTTATTTTCTGTAATCTCATACAAATCCCTTATATAATCTAGTGCGTTATAATTGAAATCAATTTCATTTTAAAGCGACATTCTATTTTAAGGCTGCTGTTTATCATATTTTTTATAAATTGATTGTATACGACAAACCTGTGAAACACTGTACCCCGTAGCATCTGCAGTTTCACTGATACTCAGTTTCTTAACCTGTCGGTAGTACAGAACTTTCTGATGCCGTTCATGATCGGCCTGCTTCCCACGGTATTTACCAAGCGTGTGGGCTCGGTCAATTCCCTGTTTTTGCCGCTGGCGACGACTCAGCCAGTCCTTATGCGACATCGCGGCCATCAGGTCGATAAGCATGTTATTGATGGCGGTTATCACGGCACGGGTGATTGGATCAACCTGCGAAGGATCTTTATCTGACAACGCCTGCCATGAGGTGGGGACATCCAAGCTGACAATTCGCAGCTCATGTTGTTCTATCTGCTTTTTCAGCGTCATCCAGTCGCTGTTGCTCAGGCGGGTCAGACGGTCTATCTGCTCGACCAGCAAAATATCATTACGGTGGCTGTCCATCAGCAAGCGTCCCAGCTCCGGGCGGTCAAGTTTTGTCCCGCTGATATTCTCCCGGTAATAGCTAGCGATTTTATGCCCTCGTTCCTGAACGAACTGCTCCAGCATCTCTTTTGCCCGATCGGCGAACTGATCTTCCGTCGATGCCCTCAAATAAGCTCTGATGAACATTTTTCCACCGCATTATCTCATTTAGGTTATTGCATTTACTCTATCGCATATAGGTTATGTCATTCATCGTGTGCCGTCACGTTTTGATTATGGTGTCAGGGTGTACCCTTATGCGATAACCATTTTCGTTAAAAACACCACACTGAATAATTTACGAGGGAAACTATATGGCAAGGAGGCAGATTCTTTCGCTGTCGGAAAGAGAATCATTACGGGCATTACCAGACGATGAGTTAACGCTGACCCGAATGGCGTATTTCAGTGAACATGATCTGGCGCTTATCAGGGCTCACCGTAAACCCGCCAGCCGTTTTGGTTTCGCCGTCCTTCTTTGCTATCTGAAAAATGTCGGCTTTTCCCCAGATAAAAAAACTCCACCATCTGACGCGCTGCTGAAGCATATCGCCAGCAGGCTAAAACTCACCGGGGATCTCTGGCCTGCTTACCTTTCCGGCAGGGATACAACCCGGCGTGAGCATTTAACCGAACTGTACCGATATCTTGACGTAAAAGCGTTCACCAGCAAAATACAACAGGACTGTCTTACACACCTGCTGTCGATGGCGACGCGCACTGATAAAGGTATTCTCCTGGCCGAAGAGTTACTGGTCTATCTCCGGCAGAACAACGTGATAATCCCTGCGATTGATGTTGTGGAGCGTACCTGCGCGGAAGCCATGGCAGGCGGAGATAAAATTGTATTTCAGACCCTGAATGCCCCGTTAACTCCGGCTCACAGGGATGCCCTGGATCGTTTACTTGAGTCATCAGATAATCAGCCTTCCAGGCTGACATGGCTTCTGCAACCGCCGGGTAAAATCAATGGTAAGAACGTGCTGCAACATCTTGATCGGCTCAGTAGCATTGAATCGCTGGCATTACCGGAAGGTATAGATCGTACCATTCACCAGAACCGGTTGCTGAAACTGGCGCGGGAAGGCCGAAAGATGAGCAGCCGGGATTTGACCAGATTTTCAGCAGCCCGGCGTCATGCGATCCTGGTGTGTGTGCTGGAAGAAGCCAGAGCCACACTGACAGACGAAGTGATTGAGCTGCATGAGCGAATGCTGAACAGCCTTTTCAGCAAAGCCAAAAGAACACAGGCTGAGCGCCTTCAGCAGGCTGGAAAGCTGATCCAGTCAAAACTGAGGCAATACATCGATGTCGGTCAGGCTCTGTCTGAAGCCCGTGATTCCGGTGGCGATCCATGGCTCGCAATAGAAAACATACTGCCATGGCCTGAATTTGTCGCCAGTCTGGAGGAAACTCGCCATCTCGCCAGAAAAAATAATTTTGACCCGCTGCATATTATTACCGAGAAATACAGCACATTACGGAAATATGCCCCTCGCATGTTGTCCGCTTTACAGTTAGTCGCAACCCCGGCAGCGCAACCTCTGGCTGATGCGCTGGTTGTGATCAAAGATATGTACCGGAAACAGTCACGTAAAGTACCGGTGACAGCGCCTCTTGAGTTTGTCCCTGAAAGCTGGCGCAAGGTGGTGATTACACCTGCGGGTATTGACCGGCAGTACTATGAATTTTGTGCGCTCAGCGAGCTTAAGGGAGCGTTGCGCTCCGGGGATATCTGGGTTAAAGGCTCACGCCGCTACAAAAACTTTGATGATTACCTCATTCCCGAAAAGGACTTTGACAAACTCACACCGGCGCTGCCACTGCCCGTATCTGCTGATTATCATGAGTACATTACCAGCCGTATGACTCTGCTTCAGTCTAAACTTGAAGAGGTCAATGCCATGGCTGCCCTTGGTGAACTGCCCGATGTGGAAATATCTGACAGGGGCGTAAAAGTCTCTCCGCTGGATAACTGCGTTCCGGTGCAGGTTTCACCGCTGGCAGAGCTGGTTTACAGCATGTTACCGCGCCCTAAAATCACGGAAATTCTCGACGAGGTAAATAGCTGGACGACGTTTACCCGACATTTTTCGCATATAAAAAATGACATTACCCGTCCCGATACCCGCCTGCTTCTCACCACCATTCTTGCGGATGGCATCAATCTTGGTTTGACCAAAATGGCAGAAGCCTGCCCCGGGAGCACCAAATCATCACTCGAAGATATTCAGGCATGGTACATCCGTGACGAAACCTATTCAGCCGCCCTTGCAGAGCTGGTAAATGCGCAGGGGAAACGGCCGTTGGCGGCATTCTGGGGAGACGGGACAACGTCATCATCAGATGGACAGAATTTCAGAACAGGCAGCTCAGGCCGCTACGCAGGGCAGGTTAACCCGAAATATGGGCAGGAGCCTGGACGTCAGTTTTATACCCATATTTCGGATCAATACAGCCCGTTTTACACCTGCATAATTAGTCGGGTCAGGGATTCAACCCATGTGCTCGATGGCTTGCTGTACCACGAAAGTGACCTAGAAATCAGAGAGCATTACACCGATACCGCAGGTTTCACCGATCATGTCTTTGCCCTGATGCATCTGCTGGGATTTGCATTTTGTCCACGAATTAGGGATCTCCACGACAAGAAGCTGTTTATCAAAGGGAAAGCAGATCAATACCCGGCGCTTCAGTCACTGATATCCACGACCAGCCTGAATCTGAAAGAGATCGAAATTCACTGGCATGAAGTACTACGGCTGGCGGCCTCGATAAAGCTGGGAACAGTGACGGCATCCCTGATGCTGAAAAAGCTTGCCAGCTACCCTAAACAGAACGGGCTGGCCAAAGCACTGCGAGAAATTGGTCGCATTGAGCGAACGCTGTTTATGCTCGACTGGTTCCGCGATCCTGCACTACGTCGACGGGTACAGGCGGGGCTGAATAAAGGTGAAGCCCGTAACGCCCTGGCGCGTGCGGTATTTATGCACCGGCTGGGAGAAATCAGGGATCGAAAACCGGAAAATCAGAGCTATCGCGCCAGTGGGCTGACGCTGCTGACGGCGGCGATCTCGCTGTGGAATACCGTGTATATGGAAAGAGCGGTCGATGCCCTCAAGCGTAAAGGGCTGAAGATCAACGAACAACTGTTGTCGCATTTGTCCCCATTAGGCTGGGAGCACATCAATCTGACAGGCGATTATATCTGGAAAAGCAACCGGATACCGGCTTCCGGTAAGTTTCGTCGCCTGAGACCAGCTAAAGTCGAAAGGTCAAAAAACAGCCTTAACGTACAATAATTTTCGATATCCAAACTGACCCCTAAAAGCGCTCATGCTGAGTCAAATGTTTTCCCTTCATGCAACAGGGTCTCCGACAGGGTCAATACGGCTATTTTATCCGTACCTGACCGGTGGGTCACTTTGTTGCATTTCGTTTGGGAATTGGCGGAGGCACTGCAAATTGCAGGTTGTAGGCGTATGCACGTTCATAACAGGATTGCAGCCACTGTTTATACTCAGGCCAGCCCTGACGTATGGCGCGGTATGCCCACTTGCGGGTTTTATCGAACAGCGTGCAGTTTCGGCCTAAACCGTAGTCGGCAACGATTTCTTTGTCGTTCGCGGCGTTAAGGTCGAGTGAGTCAGCCAACCAGTCCAGCGTATAGAGTTCTGGCTGCCATACGGCAATTTTCCAGTGACTGTGGTTCGGATTCTTGCAAATTAACCCCGAATACCCCACGTCAGCGTCCAATTTTTTACGTAGCGCATTCTCTACGGCGGCTGCGTACTTCAGCGGCTTCATTTTTCCGTCGGGTGCGGTGCGTATCGAGGTTTTTAGCGCATAGAGCAGGTGTGCGTGTCCGTTTTCGGGGTTGGTGATGGTCAGCGTGGGCGCCGGCGCGTTGCGGTCGCTCCAGTCGATGGCAGCACCGAGGCGGTCAACGTCAAAACCGAGCCAGAACATAGCGTGAGGCTGGTTGAACTGTATGTACTTCGCTAGAATCGCGCGCTCTTTTCCCGCGATGCGTACACCAAAGTGCAAATCGTCCGAAAAATACGGCTTGTTAGGTAAGCGGTCGTTGAACAGGTTGAGGGCGGGGTTAGTCACTCACGCCTGAGCTTATGGCGGGCTGTTGTCTTGCACTGTGCATGTGCTAATATCCTTCTTAGGTTTTGTGCCTAGCCCTGATTGATCATGTATCTTCCGCCAAGTTGAGCACAT
Source organism: Yersinia antarctica (assembly GCF_056636475.1). Classification (NCBI taxonomy): domain Bacteria; kingdom Pseudomonadati; phylum Pseudomonadota; class Gammaproteobacteria; order Enterobacterales; family Yersiniaceae; genus Yersinia; species Yersinia antarctica. Next base: position 10,381 of record NZ_JBSJQF010000004.1, on the reverse strand, counting down.
GATGATCGGGGCTTTGTTTTTTCTACAGTTAACGTTACACGCGAACGGCGGCTCCTGTCGAACCCTTCCGTCATAAAGCCTTAATGTGAGGCAAGTTCCTGAAAAAATTTAGGGTTGGCCTGTATGGTCGCCAGCACCTTTGCCGCCAGTCCGGTCGGGTTACGTCTGCCTGTCTCCCAGCTTTTGATAGTATCGAGGCTGGTGCCGAGCACCTTCGCCATTTCATCCTGCGTCACATTCAGCTGAGCGCGAAGAGCCTTCACGTCAGCCAGTTCGTAGCGCGTGACGCGGGCAGGCGCTTTAACGCCGTGTTTGATCTCGACGGCTTCTTCGAGTGACGCTTTCAGTTCGTCAAAAAAACTCATGCTACACCTCGTCTTTCAGTAGTTTCGTCAGCTTTTTCAGATCGGCTTTTTCGGCGTTCGTCAGGCTGTCTTTGGTGCTTTTCGGGTAGGCCATCACCAGATAGATAATCTCATCGGTGGCCAGAAAGTAAATCACCCGCGCACTGCCGCTTTTCCCCTGTGTGCCGGTCGCCATTCTGATTTTTCGCAGCCCGCCGGTTTGCCTGATGAGGTCGCCTTTGTCTGGTGACTCAATCAGCGTTTTCTGGAGTTCTTTAAGCTCGTCGTCCGTGGCGATTGGCTTTATCTGACGGGTAAACATCGGCGTTTCGATAAACTCTATCGCATGGCTCACTGTGTCATTCCCTTTGCATTATTAATGTACATTGTACACCATTACTGTATCGCGTCTACACTGGTCACCCCGCATGACCAGTCGCGAATACTTTCTGCGAGTTTAAAACCCTGACGGCAGATAACGGACCCGAGTTTGCGAAACATAAGGACATCACTCAGGTAACGGGCGCAAAGGTTTACTTTGCCCGGCCTTATCATTCCTGGGAGCGGGGGTTGAATGAGCATACCAACGGTCTGATACGGCGGTTTTATCCGAAAGGAACCGATTTTAATGGCGTCAGCGATGAAGATATTGCGAGACTGGAGCACATCCTCAACACTCGGGCGCAAATCTCTGGAATACAGCTCACCGAATGAGGTATTTTTAGAGTATCTACTCGCTGCATAACGCATGATGGTTTGTTGCGTTTCGTTCGGGAATGGGGCTATGAGGTGAAACGATGAAGGCTAGGCGTAAATTTCCCGGCGATGGCCTATCGTGGCAGCAAGGATAATCAGCTCGTCATCTCTGATTTCACACAAAATGCGAAAATCGCCGACGCGATAACGCCAGAACTCACCTAACTCGCCTTTGAGCGGCTTCCCTGACTGGCGTGGATCGTCTAAAGCAGCAATCCGCTTATCCATAAAGTCGACAATCCGTCGGGCGCTTTGTTTGTCCATCTTCCGTAAGGATTTGAGCGCCCGATCAGAATAATTAATCGTCCAGGCCAAGTGATTTCCTCACGTCTTGAGAAGAATGAACAGGTTCGTCACCACGCCGAACGCGAGCAGCGGTTTCAGCAGAGAGGTAGTAATCCTCCAAATCTTCCAGATGAGCCAGTATAGCTTCCCGAGCATAGAACGTTTTCGTTCTACCGGTTTGCTTTGCCAGTGCATCTAAACGGGACTCGATATCATCAGGTAAACGGATAGCTAACATATGAACGCCTTAAATAGAGGTGATATACATGTATATCATTATACCCCAAATACGTAGCAGTGGGTTATAAATGTTAATCTCAAACGCCAAGGTGACATGTTAACTTGGCTGACAAACGAGGGGCGGGCGCCAATTCCCAAACGAAATGCAACAAAGTGACCCACCGGTCAGGTACGGATAAAATAGCCGTATTGACCCTGTCGGAGACCCTGTTGCATGAAGGGAAAACATTTGACTCAGCATGAGCGCTTTTACATCGAAAAACGAAAAGCTGAAGGCGTTAATCAGTCCTGCATTGCCAGAGAGCTCGGCGTCTCTCGCTCTACCCTGAGCCGGGAGCTCAGACGTAATACGGACCCCGCCTTCAACGGACTTTACTCCTCCAGACGCGCTGATGCCTTAGCCAGACAACGGCGGGGCGCCACCTCGGCACACAATGCCTGTTTCCCTCTGGGCCAGCAGACACAAGACTTTCTCCGGCAGGCGCTGGCTGTACATACCTCCCCTGAGGTTATCTCTGGGAGACTGAAAATCCAGTTTGATATCGCCGTCAGCAAAAATACCCTCTACCGCTATATCCGTTCGGACAGACAGGCTGGCGGTAAGCTTTACCTTCAGCTCCCTCACCGGGGTAAACGCTATCGCTATGATACGGGTGAGCCCGGACGCACGCCCATCCCGGACAGGGTTGGCATTGAGCACAGGCCTGCTGAGGCTGAACTCAAACAGGTTCCCGGGCATGTTGAAATCGATACGATTTTTGGCAAAGACCAGAAGTCATTCCTGCTGACGGTCGTGGACAAAGCCACAAAGCAGGTCATTATCCGTAAACTCCCCAATAAGTGCGCTGAGAGCGTCGTGGAAGCGTTCAGGGACATCGTGGCGAATACTTTCTGTGAGTTTAAAACCCTGACGGCAGATAACGGACCCGAGTTTGCGAAACATAAGGACATCACTCAGGTAACGGGCGCAAAGGTTTACTTTGCCCGGCCTTATCATTCCTGGGAGCGGGGGTTGAATGAGCATACCAACGGTCTGATACGGCGGTTTTATCCGAAAGGAACCGATTTTAATGGCGTCAGCGATGAAGATATTGCGAGACTGGAGCACATCCTCAACACTCGGGGGCGCAAATCTCTGGAATACAGCTCACCGAATGAGGTATTTTTAGAGTATCTACTCGCTGCATAACGCATGATGGTTTGTTGCGTTTCGTTCGGGAATGGGGCGGGTAATGCCCATTATGTTAAATGGTTGAGTTTGCTACTGAAAACGACCTGTTCGCACCCACAAACACCGCTAGACGGTAAAATACACACCCCATCACCTCTATATCACCTTTTTTACCCCTGAAAGTTAATGACGGTTTTTGGCCTCGCCTTGTCCAGATTTAACATTTCAATTTTTGACGTGAAATAGGCCATGAACAGCCTGAAATACTCACTTTACTGACCAAAAGGTAAATCCATGAAAAAAATCCTCTCTGGGGCGGCTTTGCTTTGTCTCGCATTCACGATCCCTGTTCCGGTATTCGCGGCAGATGTTTGTGAAGTCGTGACGTGCATGTACGGAAAAATGACAGGTGGTGATGGCGGTGAAGACTGCCGTGCTGCCGAAAGTGATTTTTTCAGTCTCAATGCATTTAAAAAGAAAGGTCGATTTGACCCAACTAAAACGGCGGATATGCGGCGGGCTTTATTAAATGGATGCAGCGGCGCTGACCCTGTAGAGATAAGCAAAATCATTGCGAAGTTTGGACAGATTCGCGGTTAGCCCTTTAAAAAGCTACTTGTGGTGCCTCTTTTGCGCTGGAACGCAAAAGAGGCTGTAGCCATGAAAAAACCAACCTTTATTAAATGAGTATCAACATGTCTACGAACAAGATTGTACTTGAAAAATTAACAACTTCTATCCTTCTCGCCCTTTTTGCTTCATCCGGTTCAGCTTATGCTGCTGGTTTAACGGCTAAGTTAATAATGAATAAAATAGACTGGTTAATGAAGTTACGTCGTTGTACGACAATGGAAACCTTAGAGCAAATTATAGAGCGTAATAAATATGCATTAGATGATGAACAGCTAGAGGTTTTCAATTCAGCGGCAGATCATCGCCTTGCTGAACTGACAATGAATAAACTCTACGATAAAATCCCTGCCTCAGTATGGCAACACGTTAAATAGTCTATGGAAGACTAAAAGGAACTTTAAATGTCAGAAAAATACGCCGAGATAACACGAATCCTTTCTAATATCCGTAACATTAGAAATTTTGTGCGTGATATGGATTATGTTTTTCTAGTGGAAGCGCATGAAAAGTTAGGCATGGTACTGAATGAACGCAAAGACGATTTTGAGCGTGAATGCGCAGAGAGAGCGAAAAAGGAAGAAAAGAAAAATGAATTAATAGCGCTCATTGCCAGTGAAGGATTTACGCTTGATGATTTGCAGGGGCGGGAACTTAAAAAGAAGCGGCAAGGCAATCGCCGCCATGTTAAATACACCTATGAAGAAAATGGAGAAGTGAAAACGTGGACAGGTGTAGGGCGAAAACCGAAACCCATTGAGGCGGCATTAGCGGCGGGTCAATCGCTGGATGATTTTTTGATTAAAGTACAGCCATAAGTATAAGTTGGATTTTATGGGAACAAGAATTGAAAACCAGAATGTTAAGGGATCATGTTTTATTGCTGAAAATATCCTCCTACGTTTAAATAAAGATGCGGGGCGGCGCTGTGGTTCTTTTGACCTATTGTATGCTGTCTTTTTTAAAGAAAATGTTTATGAATTTGCTGATGCTCTTTATCCCGAAGATAGAGAGCGTTTTTTATTAGTTGCTAGAAAAGTCTACTGTGGCTTTGATAAAAATGTTCTGACTTTAAATGAATCCATGAGACAAATAAGCCAAGAGCAGCAAGGCTTATTCTGAATATACCCCACGACTAAAAGCTAATGCTAACCATCGTACGCTCCACCATTGGCATTATAAACACCCCACTCACAGACGATTGCTTTCGGCTTTCGGGATCGGGTTCATTAACAAGAAGCAATTCGGCCTAAGCCGAAATGATTTGAAGGTAATGGGCACGGGCCAGAAAGTGACAACGAAGCTAACGAAGAGAAATACGCATAAGCGGATTTAAATTCGTGTAGCCAGAGTGTCATTGCGCACATTTCCAGCGGAGCGGAAATTAAGCAACGGGGGGGGCCGACAAGTTATTTCTTTATTTTCGGCGTCCAGCCAAGAAAATGAGGAAATAACGCAGTTCGGGGGCAAAGCCCGGCCGTACCGTCCAGCTAGGCAGCTTTATCGCCGGCGCTTGACCACCCTCTTTGACTGAGTTTTCCCATTATTTCGTGTCGAGGAACGAGACAAAGAAAGAATAGGGCAAAAACGAGGGTCTCAAAGGGGGTGGTCAAGCGTAGCGCGGACGGTTCGGCCCTGTATTTGACCTTGGGGGTTTTGACTCGACATACAGGCGAGGCATTACCCCCTAGCGACGAGGAGTAAGGGCGTCCCAGCCCGCACGTAAAGGCGCTTGCAGTAGAATTGAAGGAGACGGTACGTCTCTACCCTTGACCGAAAGGAGACGATCCGTCTCTGCCCTTTTTGACCTCAATTCTGGTTACTCATTCTGGTTACTGGTTCTGGTTACAGAATCGACCAGAACCAGTAACCAGAATGAGTAACCACAAAACCAAGAATAAAGGATCCCATGAGTAATAAATTAATGCAGAAACTTTCTGCAATAAGTGATAACGCTATAGTTTTCTTCGCTTATTTGCAGGCGCACCAATTATTATTGGCTCTATTCGCGGGGCTAACATTGCCCTTTATTTTCTTCCTCACCAAAGATGAGCACAATAAAGCCCCGATTTGGCAGCGGTGCATTATTGTATTTTCATTTATTTGTTTGCTGTTTGGTACTCTCTCGCCCCTGAGCTTTTCCGTTGTTTATTATTTTTACGAAGGCAAGGTTGGATTTAACACCTCGCCTATTTTGTGGATAGCGCTGATTACTTTTACGGCGGCGGGAATTGTTTTTCATTACGTGGCGCGGCGACTGTTAACCCCCGAACTGGACAAACTAAAACATTCACTGATTAAGAAATCAAGTCTGGAGCGTAATGTCAGAACTGATGTCCGTGACATTAAAAGTCATCTCCCTGAGCCGGAAGAATATGACCCGCTACGGTACGTTGATTTAAATAACGGAATATTTATTGGGTTAAGTGAAAAACGTCAACCGCAATATATCTCCGTCAAAAAATGGCAGAAACAACATGCGGATATTATTGGTACCACAGGGGCAGGGAAAGGGGTGGCGTCAGGCGTGTTGTTGTACCAAAGTATTTTAGCCGGTGAAGGGGTTTTTGTTTTAGACCCTAAGAATGACGAATGGGCACCGCATCTGTATAAAGCGGCATGTGAGGCTGCGGGGGTGCCGTTTTATTTAATTGATTTAAACAAACCAGAATATCAACTCGACTTTCTGGCGGATATGACCCCCGAACAACTGGAAGAAATTTTTATTGCCGGTTTTAGTTTAGGGAAAAAAGGTAACTCTGCCGACTTCTACCGGATTGATGATCGACGAGCGGCCCGTGCTACCGCAAATACCTTTAAAAAAGACATGACCTTGAGGGACTTGTATAACTCCAAATACGTTCAAGATATCGCTGAAACCATTAAAGGCTTCTTTGGCGAGATAGAAGAAATCGCGCTACTGAATGCCATTAATGCCAAGGGCGGTGTAAATCTTAAAACCATTTTCGACCACGGTGGATGCTGTTATGTGATTGGATCCATGCGAAACACCAAAGTGATCACCGCGCAGCGCATGATTTTAGTGCGGCTATTCCAGATAGCGGAAACCCGTGACCGTATTGACAGCGAACCCCGTCCGATCGCTATTTTTTTGGATGAATTCGCCAATTCCCAAACGAAATGCAACAAAGTGACCCACCGGTCAGGTACGGATAAAATAGCCGTATTGACCCTGTCGGAGACCCTGTTGCATGAAGGGAAAACATTTGACTCAGCATGAGCGCTTTTACATCGAAAAACGAAAAGCTGAAGGCGTTAATCAGTCCTGCATTGCCAGAGAGCTCGGCGTCTCTCGCTCTACCCTGAGCCGGGAGCTCAGACGTAATACGGACCCCGCCTTCAACGGACTTTACTCCTCCAGACGCGCTGATGCCTTAGCCAGACAACGGCGGGGCGCCACCTCGGCACACAATGCCTGTGTCCCTCTGGGCCAGCAGACACAAGACTTTCTCCGGCAGGCGCTGGCTGTACATACCTCCCCTGAGGTTATCTGTGGGAGACTGAAAATCCAGTTTGATATCGCCGTCAGCAAAAATACCCTCTACCGCTATATCCGTTCGGACAGACAGGCTGGCGGTAAGCTTTACCTTCAGCTCCCTCACCGGGGTAAACGCTATCGCTATGATACGGGTGAGCCCGGACGCACGCCCATCCCGGACAGGGTTGGCATTGAGCACAGGCCTGCTGAGGCTGAACTCAAACAGGTTCCCGGGCATGTTGAAATCGATACGATTTTTGGCAAAGACCAGAAGTCATTCCTGCTGACGGTCGTGGACAAAGCCACAAAGCAGGTCATTATCCGTAAACTCCCCAATAAGTGCGCTGAGAGCGTCGTGGAAGCGTTCAGGGACATCGTGGCGAATACTTTCTGCGAGTTTAAAACCCTGACGGCAGATAACGGACCCCGCCAATTCCCAAACGAAATGCAACAAAGTGACCCACCGGTCAGGTACGGATAAAATAGCCGTATTGACCCTGTCGGAGACCCTGTTGCATGAAGGGAAAACATTTGACTCAGCATGAGCGCTTTTACATCGAAAAACGAAAAGCTGAAGGCGTTAATCAGTCCTGCATTGCCAGAGAGCTCGGCGTCTCTCGCTCTACCCTGAGCCGGGAGCTCAGACGTAATACGGACCCCGCCTTCAACGGACTTTACTCCTCCAGACGCGCTGATGCCTTAGCCAGACAACGGCGGGGCGCCACCTCGGCACACAATGCCTGTTTCCCTCTGGGCCAGCAGACACAAGACTTTCTCCGGCAGGCGCTGGCTGTACATACCTCCCCTGAGGTTATCTGTGGGAGACTGAAAATCCAGTTTGATATCGCCGTCAGCAAAAATACCCTCTACCGCTATATCCGTTCGGACAGACAGGCTGGCGGTAAGCTTTACCTTCAGCTCCCTCACCGGGGTAAACGCTATCGCTATGATACGGGTGAGCCCGGACGCACGCCCATCCCGGACAGGGTTGGCATTGAGCACAGGCCTGCTGAGGCTGAACTCAAACAGGTTCCCGGGCATGTTGAAATCGATACGATTTTTGGCAAAGACCAGAAGTCATTCCTGCTGACGGTCGTGGACAAAGCCACAAAGCAGGTCATTATCCGTAAACTCCCCAATAAGTGCGCTGAGAGCGTCGTGGAAGCGTTCAGGGACATCGTGGCGAATACTTTCTGTGAGTTTAAAACCCTGACGGCAGATAACGGACCCGAGTTTGCGAAACATAAGGACATCACTCAGGTAACGGGCGCAAAGGTTTACTTTGCCCGGCCTTATCATTCCTGGGAGCGGGGGTTGAATGAGCATACCAACGGTCTGATACGGCGGTTTTATCCGAAAGGAACCGATTTTAATGGCGTCAGCGATGAAGATATTGCGAGACTGGAGCACATCCTCAACACTCGGGGGCGCAAATCTCTGGAATACAGCTCACCGAATGAGGTATTTTTAGAGTATCTACTCGCTGCATAACGCATGATGGTTTGTTGCGTTTCGTTCGGGAATGGGGCCCCGAGTTTGCGAAACATAAGGACATCACTCAGGTAACGGGCGCAAAGGTTTACTTTGCCCGGCCTTATCATTCCTGGGAGCGGGGGTTGAATGAGCATACCAACGGTCTGATACGGCGGTTTTATCCGAAAGGAACCGATTTTAATGGCGTCAGCGATGAAGATATTGCGAGACTGGAGCACATCCTCAACACTCGGGGGCGCAAATCTCTGGAATACAGCTCACCGAATGAGGTATTTTTAGAGTATCTACTCGCTGCATAACGCATGATGGTTTGTTGCGTTTCGTTCGGGAATGGGGCATCAGCCTCATGCCGTGACAGCCTCATGTTGCTCGATCATCTGGCATATCTGGATGGCTGGTTAACTCACTTGGCAACAATGCTGCCGCTGGATACCCACGCACGGCATCTGGAAGAAATGGCGCTGGCGGGGAATGGGGCCATTAGTAATACGGACGGACTGGGGACACTTGATATTTTCAGCTTGATGCAACCTGATATGAATACGTTTATCTAGCCTAAGAGCCAAACCGCAAAAGCTCGCAGGCTACGCCATTAGTAATACGGACGGACTTGGGACACTTGATATTTTCAGCCTGAATATACCTACCTGCTGCTGTTTTACTAATGCCCATTTGCTCTGCAATCGCCCGTACACTCAAGCCTTGCGCTCTAAGTGCCTGTGCCTGCTCCTGCTTGATGTTTGCTGCACCTAGATAGATTTCCCTCTCCATTGCTCCTGCTGCACGTCTAACAGCTTGCTTACGGTCTCTGTCGCGCTCTAGTGCCATCGGCTTACTGATAATCGTGCGTAGCTCTCTTTGCTCATTATCTGTGATTTCAAAAAGGTTTATTAGGGTGTCGTTACGGGGCGTGTAGAGCGCTGGGTACTCTTTACCGCCAAAGCTAATCTTTTGCCCAGCCTCAAACTGTTTAGCCTTGCTGTAGAGCGTCATTAGCTCCTTGCAGTTGTGACCCCAACCACCATCAATGGCGCGGGCTAACGTGGCGGCCTCTTGGTACATCAAGCGGCTATTGGTTGCACCCGATAGCAGCAAAAAGTTTAGCTGCCAGTGCAAGTGGCGCATTCTATCGCCCTCGGCCACACCACCGCGCAACGTCATCAAGGTTCTTAAATCTTCCAACCGATGCCAGGCTAATTGTCTACCGCTAAAGCCTCGCAAATTATCAGTCTTACCACCGCCTATCAGCTTTAGCTGTTTGCGCTTCTCGCGCTGGTCTCGTTGTTGCTTTTGTTTTTCAATGTCCCAACGGGCAACGGGTAAAAGCACTTCGGCTAAATATTCAAAGTTGTAGCGCACTGGCTGGCCGTCTGCGCCATTTTCAACGTGTACCACGCGGCATACTTCACCGCTTTTGCTGTTTACCGTCTCAATAAGGCGTAATACGCGGCTTGCATCTTTAGCCCCTACGTCTGCCCCCGCTTCCTTTAAACGGTCAACTAGATAACGCTGGCAAGCGTTCCAGCGTGGTAGCGCATGGCGTGGTACTGCACCCTCTAACAACCATTTAGCCTGTATGCCACGACCGCTAAAAACCAATAGCGAGGGCGTGGGTATGCCCTCCTGCTGGCAGAAGTACAAAACAGAATCGGCTAATTGTTCGGGGCTGCGACCATCTGCCCAGTCGGTACGGTAGGTGTCGAGATCGGCAAAGAGCAAACCAATACGGGCAAGGTTTACGATTCTGCGATTAGGTTGGTAAAATTCGGCTTGGCTTAACCATGTGTCACGGTTCGGGTCAATCAAACTCAACACCTTTGGCATATCGCTTAGTCGGTGTGCTGATTGTCTTTTATTACCGTTTAAATCAACAAGAATTGAGAAGAAACCAGCGCGGTTTGGGTCGTGATACGCCCTCGCTTCCTCTGCCCTATCAAATAATGCTAACTGCGTTACAGCCAT